>NZ_OZ245041.1:1692500-1998750 GCF_965224175.1 Kordia sp. | reverse complement strand
ATTCCTAATAGAAAGATATTTCTTTTTTTAGCTTTACTTTTCCGTTCAGGCAATTTTTCAAAGTAATGTTTTACGAAGAATTCATTTTTTTCCTCCTTATCAACACCTTCTGTTTCAGTAAATTTAAAATTTGTATGTTCTTTAATTGTAGTGGTTATGGAAGCTAGTAGTTGTTTAAGTTCATTAAGTTTTTTTATGTCTTTACTGGAAGTTTTAGAAGAATTATTATAACGTTGAGGATTGCCTAATCTTTTAGCTTCGTTTAAGTTTCTTTTTTCTTCTTGAAGTTCTCGTTTTTTTATTTTTAATTCTTCTTCAATAGCTAAAATAGTACGGTCAATTTTTTCAACTTTACTTTGTTTAGAAATTAATTCACTTGCCAAACGATTGACTGCATTGGTATCATTTTTTATTTTAGTATCAATTGCATGAGATTTGTGTTCAAGATTCTTTAATCGTTCACTCTTATTGTTGATTTTAGTTTGATAATAACCAAAGTGTCTACTGTAATTAAATAGTGTTGCAACGTCTGCTTGAATAAAGCCTTTTTGTGTCAAATTTTGAATTACATTCATTGAGTCGCTAGCATATAAATAATCTACTTCATGCAAAGAATGATTGATAGTGAAGTTTGACAATACCAACGCACTTTCTTTTTCAAGACTGGATAATCTTGTTGTAATATTTTTTCTAGATTCAGTTAATGGAATGTAATTCATTTGTTCTTCACTAAACATCCCAAATTCTTTGTTGGCGTCAGGTAAATTAATATTCCAATTGGAGTTGTCTATTGCTCTGAAACGATTATTTTCATCTACGTTTTCCTTTATTTTAGAAAAAAGATATAGAAGTCCTGAAATCATTTTTTCAGCATTTGGTATTTTTCCTCTAAAACAAATGGCACTTCCTACAAAACCACCTGGACGATTTTCTCCATATTGCAATGCTTGCTCATACAGCACAACCAATAAAGCGTCTTTCCTTTCTAGATTGTTGAGACTTGAAGGAATACGACGAAGCATCAATACTTGTTGTCTTTTTTCTAAAGAAATGTGAGAACTATTTAGATACAAAGATTTATCCAAGTTTAGTTCTTTAAACAATCCGTTGGAAGTTACAGCGATACCTTTTGGACTTCCAAATACAGCATATCCTATATTACTCATTTGAAAAAAGATTTTTTATTGATTTGAAAATATTTTTCCCTGAAGATTTTTTAACTTCTTGGTCAAGTGATTCTCCTGTGGCAGTGAAATACATCCACTTTAGTAGTTTTTCAGAATCTTCGGACTTGTATTTATACTTATCCTTTCCATTTTCAGAAAATACATTGCCAACAGAGAATTTCATATATGCCATGTCTCTATTTTCATCAAATAAATTGCTTGTTAGTATTGGAAGTTTATCTTCTAAATATTCTTTTACATTATTGTATTGACTTGCAACTTTATCCCACTTATTAATTGTAATTAAAACAGGATTTGTAATATGTCCAATTTTGTGGATATATCTTAAAAATTGATTAATTAAATCTTCACTATTTTCTGGAGTATCGACATCAACTACGCAAATGAAAATCATTTGACATTCGGGATGTTTTAAATATGAGTTAATGCGTTCATCAAATTCTCCACCAGCACGTCCTTGATCTCTTAGTTCAATTTCTTTTAAATCTTCACCAGCCATTTCCAATAAACAGAATGGCATATTAGGTTTCTCGTATGGTTGAAATTCTAAATTAATTTCAGTAGGAAATACAAATTCTGTTGGGTCTAAGGTTTGAGTTCCTTCAATAAATTCACCGCTTCGAACTTTTTTTGTCATCTCACCTAAAATATAGTCTCCCTTTCTATGATGTTCATGTTCATTTAAACTGAGTGATCTTAATTGTCCTATTCTAGATGTTTGAATATAGTACAATAAACCTGCAAGCATGGCTGATTTCCCTGCTGTTGAATTCCCAAAGACAAAGAAATATGGCATATTTGGATCAATTACTAAATCCATATTTGGAGCACTAGGTTTCTCTATTTTCTGTGTTGTGTAAATTGTATCTGAGTTTTCATTAGAAGTAAAAGAATCTGTTTCAGCTATATCTTCCCGAAAAGGATTTGTTTCAGGTATATCTGCAGCATCTTCAAAAGGGTTGTTTACACTAGGAGAATTAAATGTATTATTAGAAGAATTGCTTATAGGAGTTTCCTTAGTGGTTTCTTCAAAAGGATTTGAAGAAACCTCATTAGATTTTTGATTTTCAGAAGCCTTCTTTTTTTTCTTCTCGTCATCAATTTCGTGTATAGACTTTCTATTTAATGGAATTTTTGGTTTATTATTCTTCTGCATCATGATGGTTGGATATATTACAAGCTTCTAGGTCCTGAGTATGTATTTGTTTTTTTCTTGGTAAATGAAAGCGCTAAAAAGACAAAGCCAAGTGTAGCCAAGTCAATGATTAAACTTATAATAATAGAAAATACGGTTGCGGAGTTGTTATCTTTTCTAACAAAAGCACTATTTAAAACTGATTTGATGTTTTTTGCATTTACGGCTTCGTACTCACCTAACTCTTCATAATCGTAATCATCAGGTAAAAAACCTTCTGCTTTTTCTCCAATGAGATTATTTGCTTTTCTGATTTTTTTAATAGCATCAACACCATTCAATTTTAATAGTTCTTCATTTCCAGATTTAAGAAGCGAATCAGCAGCTTTACCCGCAGGTTCATATAAAGTTGTCAATTCTGCTAATTTTGAATTGATGTCAGATTGTTTAGAATCTTTAATTGATGTAAAATAACTCAGAGCAGCACTTTCAAAATTATTATATTTCTGATTGTAAATTTTAGTCATGCTAGTTGATGAAGAACCATTATATTTCAAATTATAATCGCTAAATAACTGAATTACATTTTGCCACTTCTTTTTAGCTGCTTTACCATAACCCTTAGGAGGTGTTTCCATTTGAAATTTTAGGAGCTTTAATTCAGCTTTTAGTTTTGTTTCAAGATCATTCAATCCTGTCGAATTATTTAACCCTGACTTAGCGTTTTCGTATGATTTATCCAATGTAGTGGAGTAAAAAATCAAGTCTTTTTCCAGAAGTGTTCCTTCCATTTGGTTGCCATAGAAATAGGTGAAGTTTCCAAAAAAACTAATCAATAGCGGTAATAGAAATCCAAGAGATTGTTTTAAATGACTTTCTCCTTTTTTTCTTCTTTCCATGATGATGAAATTCAAGCCAAAAAATAACAAACCAGTCGCAGCGGCTAGCACTATTGCCAAATACTCATCTAAGAATCCTTTATAACCTTTATAAGTAGCTATAGCACTAAATGGTACTAGCAAAAAATTTAAAGCAAAAAATATAATTCTAAAACCTATACTTTGTTTATCAGAAGACTTTTTAGGGTTATTTCTGGTTTTGTAGTTTATAGCCATATGATGTTTTATTGATTATGACAGAAGAGCTATTGTACAGATACAAACTAAAATTTAAAGGTATTCTGTGCCTAAAACTCTATCTAAAATTTATACATTATAAAAGTAGATTACTGAAGCTTTATTAACTTACGGTTTTCCGCAATAGGTTCGTTTTTTTAATATTATTAATTAAAGAAAGCTTTGAAAAATGGAAAGTTGTTTTTTTTTATTTGATGTAAATGGATTATAGCTATTCTATTTTTTGTAGATTGATTACATTGAAGATGAGGTTTAATTGTGCTTAAAATTACTCTTACTACACCTATATCGACACCCAAAATATAAAACGCCCTAAAACTAATGTTTTAGGGCGTTAAATGTGGAGTCGGAGAGAATCGAACTCTCGTCCAAACAAGCAATTAAAATGCTTTCTACACGCTTAGTTCTTGTTTTATTTTCGACTAATAGCTGACCAAAAACCGCCCACTACTAGCTTATCTTCTTAGTTGTAAAAACTACGGCGAAGTTACGTAGTCTCGATGTTGACTTTTATGGTGTCTCTAAATTGGTCGCCATCAACAAGGGCTACCAGGAGACATTCAGCCTTTCCGTCTTACGGAAACGAGGCTAATCTTACTATAATTCAGATTATGCAGCTAAAGCGTAGTTATTCTCGCCATTTAAAAAGTGTGAAATATGAGATTTACGAGCTATTTCTCAGCGCTCGACGTGCTTACACTTCAATTCGACTCGCTGTCAAAACCAGTCGACCCCAATATGTTAAAGAACTTTTACTTTAAATTGTAAAAAGGACAGCAAACATAACACAATTTTTAATAGTTTTGTGTTTTTTGTTCTAAATACTACTATTTTTAAATCAAAAAATATACCAAAATTAACTGTGTCAGTAGTAAATACTGCTGTAAATCAAAAAAAACCTATGAAATTTGCCATCATCAAAGAACGTAAAAATCCGCCAGACAGACGTGTGGTATTCTCTCCTGAAAAACTTGCAGAAGCGAAAACACAATTTCCAGAAGCAATATTTAAAGTAGAAGCTTCAGATATACGTGTGTTTCAAGATAACGCTTACGCAGAAAAAGGATTTGAAGTTACTGATGATGTGTCAGATTGTGATGTAATGATCGGAGTAAAAGAAGTTCCTATTGATCATTTAATTCCAAACAAAAAATACTTCTACTTTTCGCATACGATAAAAAAACAACCTTACAATCGCAAGTTACTACAAGCAATGTTAGCCAAAAATATTGAAATGTACGATCATGAAGTCATCACAAAAGCAAATGGTGGACGCTTGATCGGTTTTGGTCGTTATGCAGGTTTAGTTGGAGCTTACAATGGTTTTCGTGCTTTAGGTTTGCGAGATGAATTATTTGAACTTCCAAAAGTTGAAAATCTTCCAGATCTAAATGCCGTAAAAGCGGAATTAGATAAAATAACACTTCCAAATATAAAAATTGCTTTATCAGGAACAGGAAAAGTTGCCTATGGAGCAAAAGAAATACTAGATCACCTAGGAATTAAAGAAGTCACAGATACTGTATATTTAACTTCAGATTTTACAGAACCAGTCTATTGTATGATCGATGTGATGGAATACAACAAACGTACAGACGGAAAAGCAGGTGATAAATACGAATTTTACAAAGATCCTAGCGGTTATGAAAGTAACTTTATGCCATACGCTAAAGTAACAGACTTCTTTATCGCGGGTCATTTTTACGGTGATGGAGCTCCTTATTTATTCACACGTGAAGATGCCAAACATCCTGACTTCAACATTAATTTAGTAGCTGATATTTCATGTGACATTGATGGACCTGTAGCAAGTACTATTCGCCCTTCAACGATTGCTGATCCTTTCTATGGATATGATGCACAAAGCGAAAGAGAAGTCGCTTTTAATGCAGAAAATGCAATTACGGTCATGGCTGTTGATAATTTACCTTGTGAATTACCAAAAGATGCTAGTGAAGGTTTTGGAGACATGTTTTTACAACATGTGATTCCAGCATTTTATAATGGAGATAAAGATGGAGTCTTAGCGAGAGCGCGAATGACAACATCAGATGGGAAACTTACGGAACGCTATTCATATTTACAAGATTACGTAAACGGAAAGTAATTATTTGCAATAATTCTTGTAAGATTTTTTTTAGATAGGTGGGAATATTTGTGATTTGATTGTTACATAACTAAACAAACTAATCAAAAAGCAATGAAGAAATCTCTATTATCTCTACTCTGTTTACTACTATTGTGTACATTTTCCTGTGAAAATGATGACAATGTATTGCCAGAAGTTACTGCGGAAGAAGAACAACCCGTAACACCAATCAACTTTGAAGAAAACTTTGGTTCAATGGTTTCTGCACGATTTTTAGGCCGTGTAATAAACGAACAAAATGAACCAGTTGAAGGAGCAACAATCCGAATTGGAAATACAGTAGCAACTACAGACATCTTTGGAATATTCTCTGTTTCTGATGCAACAGCATTTGAAAAATTTGCCTACATCACAGCCGAAAAAAGCGGTTATATTGAAGGTTCTAGAGCTTTAATTCCATCTACAACTGATGTAAATCGTGTAGAAATCATGTTATTGAAGGAAGATGTGATCGCCACTGTAAATTCTGGAGAAAATTCTACAGTAAACTTACCTAATGGAACATCTGTAACATTTGAAGGGAACTTTATAACTTCAAGTGGAGCAGCACACAATGGCGAAGTGCAAGTAATTGTAAAACACTTAAGTCCGGATGATGAAAACATGGAGGCAATGATGCCAGGAATGTTATTTGCACAAGATGCTAGCGGAGATGCAGTAACGTTAGAAACATACGGGATGTTAGCCGTAGAACTTCAAAGCATGTCTGGTCAAGAATTACAATTGGCAGAAGGAAGCTCTTCTCAAATTTCATTACCAGTAGCAAGCAATACTATAAATCCTCCAGCAACAGTTCCATTATGGCACTTTGATCAAGAACAAGGATATTGGATAGAAGAAGGAGAAGCAACATTGCAAGGAGACAGATATGTTGGAAATGTAAGCCATTTTTCTTTCTGGAATATTGATATTCCATACGATACCGTAACATTATGCATAACATTGGTAGATGAATCAGGCGCGCCATTGCCATACACTTGGTTACAATTACAAACAGAATTACTCAATGCGGCAGGAACTTATGGATATACAAATAGTTCGGGTCAAGAATGTGGTTTAGTACCTTCTGGAGTAGAACTGAATGTTACTGTTCCAGGGTCATCTTGTGCAAACGAACCATTTACTACAACTATAGGTCCTTACACAAGTGATACTAACATAACAATCACCGTTTCATCAAATCAAAACTCAACAACATTATCTGGTGTATTTATGACATGTGATGGAAATGATGTAACTGATGGATATATTCAATTATTTATTAATGGAAACTCAGAAATTATTCCTGTAACTGATGGAACTATAAACTATACCATAAACTATTGTGGAACCATTGCGTATTCTGTAAAAGGTATAGACGTTGCAAATAATGAAGTTACTGAAGTATTTGAAGGAACACTTTCTGGTGAAACAACGTTAGATTTAGGAACACTTAGCTCCTGTACTGGACTTGTTGACTCAGATGGAGATGGTATTTTTGATTCTTTTGAAGATGTAAATGGCGATAATGATTTAACAAATGATGACACAGATCAAGATGGTGTACCAAACTATTTGGATGCTGATGATGATGGTGATGGAGTGAATACTGCTGATGAAGACTATGATGGCGATGGTGATCCAAGAAATGATGATAGTGATGGAGACCAAATTCCAGATTACCTAGATTCACAAGATGTTGTTGTATTTTCAGTAGAAGCTTTAGGTGTTGATTGTGATCCTGTATTATTTGATCTTGATGCAATTATTTCAGATTATGGAAACGACTTACATACTTACGCGTTCTACTTAACACAAGCAGATGCAGCAGCTGGAACAGGTCAATTAAGCTCACCTTTTGCAGTATCTATTGCCGATTTAACAAGTAATACGCAAATGATATTTGTAACAGCGACAAATATAGCATCTGGACAATCTGCTATTGGAACTGTATATTTATATTGGAGTTATGAAGATACAGATGGAGATGGACTTACTGATTGTGAGGAATTGACAGGAGTAGATAATCCAAGTACAGTACGTGTGCCAGATGGAACAAGTGATCCAAATGATCCGCTAGATCCGTTACCAGTAAACACTACAGTAGCTGTTTCTGGACCATCATCTGTAATGGAAGATGTTGGAACTTTTACTGTAAATGTAGAATTAGAAACGCCAAGTAGCATAGAAACAACTGTAGAAGTGTCTATCGCAGCTGATAATAATAATGACTTTACAAATACAAGTAACATACTAACGTATCTTCCAGGAGAAACTACGCCAACTGCACCACTAGAATTCACTGTGATTGATGACGCCATAGCGGAAGGAACAGAAACACTTTTAATACAAGCTGCAATTACAAGCGGAAATTCAAATGGTTCTAGTAATAATGTATTTATAATGAACATTGTTGATAATGACAACGATGCTGGTTTACCAACAATTACGCTTTCAGGCGGCGTTGTAAATGAAGCAGATGGTACAGCATCAGTTACCTTAAGTATAGATCAAACAAGTACAGAAGATATTGTAGTCTTTTTACAAACAACAGATCAAACGGCAACAGCTCCAGATGATTATGTGACTACAGCAGCATCAGTTACGATTCCAGCAGGTTCTCTTTCTATAGATTTTATTATTCCTATAGTTGATGACACAACTGTAGAGCAAGATGAATTCTTCTTTATTTCAGGTGATGTTACCTCAGGAAGTACAACCAATGGAAATGTATTATCTGAAGTTGTGATTACAGATGATGATACTGCTCAATATCCAACTCAAGGAGAAATAAATGCTTGTGCAGACCCAAGTACTGGTACTGCATTGATAGATCTTACAAGTATGAATGATTATTTCTCTAATGGACCAAATGGATTCACATTTATATCATACCATTTAACAGAAGCTGATGCACTAGCAAATACGAATGCATTAAGCTCTCCTTATGAGGTTGCTGATAATGTAACATTATATGTTAGAATTGCTGATGATACTTTAACATTACAACAAGTGTCGTTATTATATTGTACAGTAAATGTTACTCCAAATGCGCCAACTGGATTGAGTTTGACTGCTTGTGATGGAGATGCAGACGGCACTGCTACTTTTCAATTGACTCAATTAACTCCAGATATCGTACAAGCAAATGCATCTTTAGTAGTGAGTTTTTATGAAACAGAGCAAGATGCTTTTATAGATGTAAACCAGTTAATACCTTCGTACACAAACATTAATCCAAACGTACAAGTTATTTATTTTAGAGTAGAAGATCCAGCAACAGGATGTTTCAGCGTAGGTTCTATTGAACTCATTGTAGATTCTAGTTGTTAGTTATATAAACTGAATATCGAACTTAAAAAGCATCTCAATTACGAGATGCTTTTTTTATAGGTAAAAATGTATGTAGTGTAAAGAAAAGAATCCAAAGAAAACTACCAAAACTTAAAGTAATTCCTAACGTTCTTACTCTACGTGAAGGATCAGAAATAGAAGCCAAACAATCGTGTAGTAAAATAATAGGATTGCTAAATAATTCCCAGGAATTCCAACGTTGAAATCTTCCCAAGTAAATTCCAAATCCACATAAAAATACAACGACAAATAAGATGCGTTTCGCAGCAACAATATTCCATTTATCAGTCAAAATACGAAACACTTGATGCATAGATAAGATTCCTAAAAACAGACCATTCCAAGCAAACGCGAACAACATAAAAGGATCTAACCATGGGAGAGAAGATCGTGAATGTCGCAAATGCATCAAATCGGTGATTAAATATGGAGCATTTGGTAAAAACAACAACCAGATTCCTAAAATTAGTACTAAAGGAAATGTGTGTTTGCGAAGCCAATTGGTTTCTACAAGCCATGATGAAATCGCATAAGGAACTACGGCTAAGAATAAATTCCAAACCAAAAAACCATAAAAAAAGCTACAAGTAACATACATTCGTAATATTAATAAAGCAATGCAAAAAATGCTATTTAATATTAAAAATCGATTCAATTTTAAAGTTTGTACTTCCATCTTAATGCTGAATTTGTTTAGGTGAAAAATGTTTTCTAAGCATAAAAATGGCAAATACGAGTAACAGCCAAAAATATGGTTCGCTCATACGACGTGTTTCTTTACCAGCTTTTTCAGAATAGTCAGCATCCATAATCTCTTTCTGTTTTTGAAGTAAACGTGCTTCTTGTTCCTTGTTTTCTAAAGAAATAAAAGTAGTACTACGCGTTAAAATATTTTGAGCAAAACTTTCTCGTAATCCTTGTAACCAATGTTCTTTTTTTCGTTTCGGATTCAAATCATTTAAATCATGAAACAAACGTAACTGCAAAGCATTTAAAAACGGACTTCCTGAAAAGTCAAAATCTAAAGTGGCTTTATGATCAAAACTTACCAAAGAAGGTTGTGAATTATTATGTAAAAAGCGCGATTGTTCATTTCGAGAGAACTCAACCAATTCAATAGTTTCAGGAATCTTTTTATCCCAATGTGAATGTTCAATCAAATTATGATAAGGAAACGCTTTTTCAGTCTCCCAAGAACTATATTTTCCAACATGACGATTTCCCAAAGGCGCATATACCACGACATACGGAATGCTTTTTTGATTGCGATGTGCATACTGAATCTGTGCAATAGCTTTCTTATAGTTAAATCCAGAAGCTTTTGGTGCTGTAGGTTTTCCCCAATTTACATCGGCATCTACATATAAAACCTGTGCTTTTTGTTGTATTTCTTTGGTTAAACTGGAAAAGTCTTCTTGAAATTGTTCTCTAAATGCATCACCTTTTGTGGTATTGTCAACCATAAAATAATAACTCACTGGTGATTGTACTTTTGGCAATTGTTCTTTAATGCTACTTGGTACATAAAATGTGTTCGGACTCAGTTCTGTTACGCTTTCTCCCAAAGGTTCTACCTCAATATCAATAGGCGTATCATTAATAGAAAAATGTACTGGAATTCTATGATACAAGGTGAAACCAGAAGTACGTGTTTCATTTTTTCGAAACGGAAAAATCTTTAAAGACAATACATCGCCATATACATATTGTAAAATTCCTGGATCGCGTCTTCGTGTCGTGATCTGTTCGTAAATCCAATTAGCAGCTTTCTTTTCGGCTAAAATTCCTGCGGTTCTACGACCTTCAATATCCAAATAATAATCTGTAATAAATACATCTTTTGGTAAGGTGAAGTTACTACTAAACTCACGCATGCCAACACTATCTATATTGGTGATTGATAAATCTACTTGTGTTTTATAAAAGTCACCATCTGCAACATATTTTGTTTTGTGTGTATACGTAACTTTAGCATTTAGCTTTTGCGGTGGAATATACGAAGACCAAGGAAATGTTTGTTCTCCTAAAAATAAACGTTGAATTTCTTCTGTTTTTTGTGTAGAAACTTGCAAATTATCAAACACATACCAATCATAAAAAATAGACAAAATTGGCAATCTTCCTTCAAACGTATCTATAGAAAGTCTACGATTACTCTTGTTCATCTCATTTAAAATATATGTGATCTTTTCTGAATCATGTTCTTTGTAGTTTCTATCTGAAGCATCAAATTGATCAGTTTCCGCAATTAAATCGTTGAGGTAATTTCTATGATCTATACAAAACCCAACAAATATCATCGGCAGCATTGTCATACAAACCAAACTCCAAAGTATCACTTTCTTTTTACCATAAGTTTTCGCAATTACAGAAAATTGTTTAGACATAATATGATACTGTATCATCGCTAAAATAATCGGCGTAAGCATCAAAACACCAGCAAACAAAGCTAGTAATGCTACAAAGGCGATAGGAATATATGGTAAGAAAATGATGAAGAAATACAAAACAATAGGAACTCCAAATGAAGTACATAAAAAACCTATAAATTTTGCTAAAACAGCATCAGTAACCAATAAAAATAAACCGAGTGCATTTATTCCGAATGCAATGTAGACTATGATATAATTAAAATCTCCAAAAATCTGAAGATTTGCATTCAATACAAGTCCAATAAATGGAAACATAGTGCCAAAAAATATAAGCATGTATGGATTTTTGGAATTGATGCTTTTTCCAACAATATTTCCGAGCACAAAACGCAAAAAGAAAAACAAAAATGATGCAATCGCGACACAGATAAATATTTTTGATATAAATATTTCAATATGGAAACTCAAGTTTACTGCTCCATTTAAAAAAGGAAAAATCACCATTATAAATAAATAGGTTGTCAACGGAATTATTACGGAGAAAGCAAAATTTTGAGCATTTTCAGAGCGTGCTCCTTTTGGTGGGAAATATTTAAAAATAACATCGATCATAGCATGAAAAATCCCAGGAACCGTTAAGTATAAAGGAATAATTTCATAATTAATACTTGTTGATTTGATACGTGGAATTTCTAAAAATAAATGTGACTCGTATAAAGAAAGCAACAGAATAGTATAGCAAACTAAAATGGTACAAGGTAAAATCCAAGTTTGTATTTTTTGTTTGATTTCTAATAGAATTAATCCTGAAAACAAGAGAATCAAAATTCCCCAGGTAAATGCTAAACCTGAAAAAGAAAATGTATTTCCTTCTGGTGTGTTGAAAGCATCATTAACTAACCAACCGAGAAATAGTTGTGGTATAATTAAAGAAATAAAATACCCAAGTGTCTTATGTAGTTTGAATGGTAACATGTTTTGGTGATATAAAATGATTAATAACAAGTAAAGTGAAAATGTACAAGATGCTTCCGAGCGCTAAATGTGCATTTTTAGGATCAATAAATTGATGCGTCCAATCCCATTCGGCTAACTTCATAGCACTTATAATACGTGCAGTATTGGCAACAAGCATGATGAGGTAACTACATATTCCTAAAAATAACACGCGTAAAAACGTAGGTTTTATAGCTTCAAACTTGCACAACTTAAAACATAGAAAAGCAAAGCAAATAATAAAGAAATTACCGCCTGCACATGACTTTTCAATAATAATTCCCAGTGGAGAACTAAAACCAACTTCTGGAATCCATTGAAAGTTTGTATTGGTAAACAATTCAATAAAAGGAATCATAGGATACATAAACCATTTTAAAACGGCTAATGTGGAAATGCTATAAAGTGCTTTCAAAGAGAAAATTAATCCAAGGATAAAACCTATTTTAATATGTAACTTTTTCATCTTTTAGTGTTTACAATTAATGGTAACTCATAATAACGCCTATGTAGCATAAACCAATTGGAATATTGATAATCATGAGTACTAATGATTTAAAAATCTTTTCACGTCGATGTTTGCTGTGAACTAAGGTGATGTAAAGTGTGAAAAATAAAATGCTATTTATCAATAATGTGAGTAATGCATAATAAATGCCTAAATCTAAAATTAAACTTGCGCCTGAAAAATAGAAATAGGCAATCAATAGAAAAGTGCCGCCTAAAAAGCTTGAAATTGCTGTGATTTTAGCGGTTTTTAGCAATCTATATATAAATGGAATATTCATGTATTGTGTATTTTGTTGTTAATAATAGATGAAAACGAAACCCAATTTTTTAGCGCTCGTATTCCAAAAAATCAGGAATCGTTTTCTCACCAAACTAACTAATCAATCTTTGTTTAAATTTGTAGTATTATCTGTGAATTTTAAAATGTTATAATCGTTAACCTTGCTGCCAATCAATTTTTCGAGATACATACATTACAATTCCTAGAATCATAAATAACCCAATGCTTCCTACAAGTAGCGCATAGTTTTCCATTTGTATAATCACGAAAATAAAACTGTATAAAGCACTCAATGCAGTTCCTATAAATAGTGGAAACTTCCAATTTTTTAAAATAGATTTAGAATACAGCGTAATCATCACAATAACCGCAATTCCTGCAATGAGATATGCTTTTAAGAAACTACTGTGTTCTGAGATAGAAATTAACAAGGTGTAAAACATAACTAATGCAATTCCGATCATTAAATATTGAAAAGGATGAATGTGAATTTTGCTCAAGGTTTGAATTAGGAAAAAGACTAAAAACGTCAATCCGATTACGAGAAAACCATACTTGGCAGCACGATCACTTTGTTGATACTCGTCTAAAGGAAAAATAAAATTAGTTCCTACTGCGTATTGTGTCAAATTGGGCAATACTTTAAAAAACTGCTGTGAAAACGAACGATTTGTGTTTAAAATCTTCCAATTGGCTTCAAAACCGCCATTTTCAGTAGTACGTTCGCTCTGCGTAGTAAAATTTCCAATATGTTTTGGATCTTTCCAATCGGATTTTATCATCACATTTGTCACCTTTCCGATAGGAATAAATTGAACACGTTCACTTCCATTATACATCAACTCAAAATTAAATGCATGCGCTTTTGTTGTTGGAATGTCATTTAAAGATAAATAAGAACTTTCTAGTTCGTCTAAATATGGATAATTCTTGTTTTTATTAGAAAAATTGGTCTCAAAGCTGTAATCATTTCCGTTTAGCTTTACTTTCACTTCACTTTTCAAACCTTTCAAATTCGTGGTCTGAATCACCAAAGTTGCCTTTTCCCAAATAATATTTTTGTCTTCAATAGATTTCAAGGAAAAATCGGGAGCTGTAAAATTTCCAGAGGCACTAATATTAGCGGTGAAGACTGCTGTTTCAAAATTATTTCGCTTTTTCGTGGACGTTTCCGCATCTGTAGCAATATCTAATTGATCTGGGAAAAAGTAAGCATACTTAACAATTGTGCGACGTTCTTTGAACGTTTTTTGTGTTTCTTTATCAAATTTTGAGGTTTCTTCAAAAGTTTTATACGGTACTTTTAAAATAGGTCCGTACATAATAATTTGATTTCCCCATTTATGATTGATATCATTAACGACACTGATTTGTCTGTTTTCTCGTTCTTGAATCAATTCTTGGATCAGTTTAAGTGGAATCATGAGTAATAAGACCAATAATCCCATGACAAGCATTCGTGCGGTAATAGAAGTTTTGAACCATGTAGAAAACTTCTTGTTGTTGTTTGTGTTTGTTTGATGTTCTTCCATTTTCGTTAGTTTTTAAAGTACTTTGAAATTCAAAGTAAGTGGATAAAAAAATAGTGTTCTTTAATTGCTAGGAGTAAAGCCTAGTTGTTTCTTTTGTACAAAGTACTGCGTTTTTTATGTTGAAAATTAACTTCATTTAGTAAGTGTTTCTAGTGAATTAGTATTTGTGTGAATTTTGTAATTATTCGCTTTTTTTAATTAATTGTTCTAAAGCTTCTATGTGCTTTTTAAATTCAATTTTACCCAGTGGTGTTGCGCTATAACGTGTATTTGGCTTTCGCCCGATAAACTGTTTCTCCACTTTAATATATTCCACTTTTTCAAGTGCTTTTGCATGACTTGCCAAGTTTCCATCGGTGACTGACAAGAGTTCCTTTAGCATTTTAAAATCGGCGAATTCATTCACCATCAGAATCGACATAATGCCCAAACGAATTCGGTGATCAAATGCTTTATTAATATTGGTTATGATACTCACAATTACTTAGCTGTTCGTTCTAAAAGGATATACATTAATCCGCCATAAATGATATGAAATATACCAAATCCTATTGCCCAAAAATACAATCCATATCCTACATATTGTGTGGAAATTAATCCGAGAATGATATTTGCAAGTCCCAAATACTTTACATGTCCAAAAGTATGCTGACTCGCGTTTACACAAGCCAATCCGTAAAATATAAGTGTTACGGGCGCTACAAATCCAATAAATCCTTTTTGTAGTAAAATCAAAGCAAAAATTCCTCCAGTGACTAACGGAATCAAAAAATTGATGAGTAGTTTGATGGCAGTTTTATCGAACATGCGTTCTCCGTTTTTTTGTGCTTTGCGTCGTGTTAAAATAATTCCAGTAACAATAGCCAAAAAAAGTACCACTGCAGCAATCATCATCAATTTAATAGTCACATCACTTGAACCTGTATATTGTCTATTTTCAAACAAACGACTTTTCATTTCATACACTTTTAGCAATTCTTGGCGAGCAAACCAAGCACCGATTAATGCATAAATTCCTGCCATAATTCCCGAAAGTCCACTTAAGGAAATAAATCGAGAAGATTTATTCATGAGATTTTTAATCTCTTTAATGTCATTTAGATAGTCTGATGATGTCATAGTAAAGTACTTTGAAATACAAAGTAAAATAAAAATGACAACTTCCGCAAATAAAAAATCATTTTTATACTTTTTCTGAACTAAATGAAAGGATTTTTCGTTAAAAGTAGATCACATACAATATATTATGGATGATTTTCTGTTTTTTAGAATCATTTCCATAACTTTAAAATCTTAACATAAAATTAATTATTTGGATAAAGTTTTAAAATATCTAAAAGATATTGGAAAATTAGAACCTTTTGAAATAAAAAATAGTAGTCTAACATTCCTACTTTCTGGTCCCAGCACTTACATTTATGTATTAATCATGTTGTATTACAACCCTGATTTGCATATTCCTTTTTATGGTGAAATTGTATTTTCTCTATTGTTTGTGTTGGTAGGTTTAGTTCCTTATCTAAAAAATAAACGTTTAAATGATGCATACGGTTGGATTACGTTTATTCCACTGATTGTTTTTCAATATTATCTTACGTATGCAACTGCAATTAATAATTTTTCTTTAGATTATTTATTGGTAACATATGTTTTCATTTTTGGAGCAGTTCTTTTGTTAAGTAACCGATTATTGGTTATCATTTTTAGCTCTTCGCAGTTAATTCATCTCGCTTATAGAGTATACTATTCTGAATTGGATAGAATGTCGGAAAGTGCCATTCTTGTTTCCATGAGCACAATTTTTATCTTTTCTTTTTTAGTGATGAATGGTTTAATTCGCTACAGAAAAAAGTTAGAAGCTGTCAATTTAGATTTGGAAAAACGCATCAAGCAACGTACTGTTGATTTGGAAAATAGAGCTAAAGAATTACTTCGTAAAAACAAAGATTTAGAAGAGTTTGCTTATGTAGTTTCGCACGATTTAAAACGTCCATTACGAAATATTTATACCTTAACAGATTGGTTGACAGATGATGAAGAATACCAATTGAACGAAGAAGCAAATGAGAGTTTGCGACTCATAAAAGAACAAGTGACGCAAATGGATTTATTAGTGGAAGGAATTTTGAATTATTCCTTGCAAATGGACAAAGATCGACCAGCTTCTAGTGTTGACGCGCAAACGCTGATCAATCGGATCATTACTGTAAATTCTAGTGAAACTGTGAAGATTCATCTAAAAAGACGCCTGCCAAAAGTAACCTTCAACGAATCACAATTATTACAAGTCTTTCAAAATTTGATTCAAAATGCAATTAAGCATAATGACAAAGACCATGTAGAAATTCATATTGATTATCAACTTTTAGAAACACATCATCAATTTTCAATTCAAGATAATGGACCAGGAATTGATGAGAAATATCATAAAAAAATCTTTGAACTGTTCCAAAAACTTGAAGTGAAATCTGAAATTGATTCTATTGGAATCGGATTGGCTTTGGTAAAGAAAATCATTGAGCGAAATGGCGGAACGATCTCTGTAGAAAGTAAACTTGGACAAGGAACCAAATTTATATTTACCATTCCTTCATCATACTAGAAAAAGAAATAAAAAAAGAATTGCCCCATAATTAAATGATTAAAAACGTACTTAAAACGCTCGGACGGTTAGAGCCTTTTGAAATTAGGAATAGCAGTATTACGCTATGTCTTGGTGCGCCAAGTACGTATTTATATCTGGAAATTATGAAATATTACAATCCAGATATTATTTTACCTTTCTATGGAAATATCATCTTTGCAATCTTATTTTTGGTAGTCGGAATTATGCCTAATCTTAAAAGCAAGCGAATTTTACTCAGTTATGGTTTGTTTGTTTTTGCATCTACAATGGCGTTTCAACACTACCTAACATATTCAACCTACATAAACAACTTCTCGTTAGATATTTTGTTGGTCACCTATGTCTTTATTTTTGGTTCAGTATTATTGTTAAGCAATCGAATATTGGTATTAATTTATTGTACTACAGAAGCATTGCATTTAGCATATTATGTATATGTGTCTGACTTGAACATTATCTATGAAAGTGCTATTTTACTAACCATAAGCATCATTTTTGTACTGTCTTTTCTAATCACAAATGGATTCATCCGCTATAGAAAACGATTGGAAGCCATCAATATAAACCTTGAAGGAGTTGTCAAAGAACGTACGTTTCGTTTAGAAAATAGAGCGAAAGAATTGCTGGAAAAAAACAAAGATTTAGAAGAATTTGCCTATGTGGTTTCGCACGATTTAAAAAGACCTTTGCGAAATATTTATACACTCACAGATTGGCTTTCTGAAGATGAAGACGAACAATTAAATGACGCTGCTACAGAAAGTTTACAACACATCAAAAAACAAGTAATTCAAATGGATTTATTAGTAGAAGGAATCTTAAATTATTCCTTACAGATGAATCCAAATCAGGATGGAAAAGAAGTCAATGCACATACTTTGGTAAAACGAATTATTAGTGAGAATGCTGCTGAAAATATTACGTTTACACTTGAAAAAAAGTTGCCGCGAGTTGTTTTTAATGAATCACAGCTGATACAAGTTTTTCAAAACCTGATTCGAAATGCAATCAAACATAATGATAAAGAGCAAATTAAAATCTCTATTGGTTATGAAGTAAATGCTTCATTTCATCAATTCTCCATACGTGATAACGGTCCTGGAATCGCAGAGAAGTATCATGGGAAAATCTTTGAACTCTTTCAAAAACTTGAAGCAGATATAGGTACTGAATCTATTGGAATTGGGCTGGCTTTGGTTAAAAAAATCATTGAACGCAACGAAGGAAACATTTATGTTGAAAGTTCAGTAGGAAATGGAGCTACTTTTGTATTTACCATTCCAAAGTCAACTACTTCAGGAAAAGCTTAGAAAGCCTTGAACGGAAACAATTAAGAATATTTCGAGGCAAGCGTTAGCGCACTTAAATCTCAATTGTAGCGTAAAACTAACGTATTGGAATAATTCGAAAAGCAAACATTGCGGCTTCTTTACTAAAAAGCATTAAACGATCTCTTTTGACGCCATTAAAAGGAATTCGCGCGATATAGTCATTTCCGTCTTTTCTAATCGTTATTTTTTTACCATATTTATCTCTTGCATAGTTATAGTAATAAACCTTTGTGGTGTCAATTTCTTTGAATCGAAGTGTGATAGAGTCGTTTGTTTTTGTTCTAATCACTCCTTTTATTGAAGAGTCTAAGGAGACATTGGCTTTTAATGACTCAGTATATGAAACAGGTTGTTTATAAAAATCGATTTTACTTTTTGGTACTTTTAGCAATTGCCATTTTGGATCTTTTGGAAAATGGTTTAAGATCATTTTTTCAGGAGTAATACAAAAATACACATCTGTAAAATCGAAGTGATTTGGTTTATTAGGTTCATTACCTGTAGACCAAGTGGCATCAATTAAATTCCATTGATCATTAAAATATACAGCATTCCAAGCATGTGTAGTTTCTCGTTTTATCTTTCCGATATCTTTAACATACCTAAGCGTATTTCCTTTAATAACCTGTGCTTTAATATTCATATGTTCGCACAAGAAAAATAACAAACGTGAATAGCCTGAACACACACCAGTTTTATACGTTAGTACATAAGTAGCATATTGTTCATAATATTGACGTTCATAGTCTTCCTGACTTTTAAAATCTTTAATTTTAATTGTTGGATAGCTGCTTTTTCCTGTTTGTAGATTCTCATAATCATATTGAATATGATTGGCAATCCAATAATAAGCTGCGCGTACCTTATCGGCATCTGTAGTAAAATCTTTTTCAATACGATTGGCTAAATCTTCAACAGATTGAAATGATGAAGGATATCTGTCGACTAATGAATCGACATGTTGATACTCTTGTGCGCTTAGATAAAAGCTACAAATTAAGAGAACAAATAAAAGAAATCGCGTTTTCAATAGATAACAAGGGTTTAAGCAATTATGTAAATATGTATCATTATAACGAAATGTATTACATATTTAATGCAATGAACGTACCAGAATACAAATTAAATTTTTTATTTTTGAGTATTCCCACTAAATTCAACTACAACCAAAACATATGACTATATCTCATCGTTTCAAACAATGGAGCATACATATAACGTGTATCCTTTTATATTGTTTTACAACAACTGTATTAGCACAAAACACTGATAAAGTTAAGCAATTTGATGCACAAGCTTTTGAGCAGTCGTTGGAAGGAAAACCTTTTGATGAATTATTAGATATTTTTTATGATAACAAAGAGGTAGACACTACAAAGGCTTCTTTGACAGTTTCATACCTCAAAGCAAACTTTTTGAATTCGGAGGATAAAGTTGAAGAAATTGAAACATATTTAGCGATTGCTACATGGAGAAACAAGGAAAATAATTTGGCTGTTTCGTTAGCAAATTTAGATATAGTGATACAAAAAGCAACAGCAATTGGAAATAAAAATTTTCTTTACCAAGCCTACAATAAAAAAGGAGCTTATTATTTTGAAAGAGGTAAAAATGAAGAAGCGCTAGAAAACTTTCTAATAGCATTAGAATTAGCTAAGCAAACAAACGACTTAAATAGACAGATAGCTACATCTGGTAATATAATACTGATCAAGATTCAGGCGAGAGACAATTTAGGTGCTATAGAATTATATCTTGAAAATTTAAAGAGAATAGAAAGTTCTGATGATGGTAGATTAATAATTAGAAAGCTTTACACATATTTAGGTTTAACTAAGGCATACATTAATTTAGAAAATTACAATAGAGCCATTCTGTATTGTCAAAAAGGTCTAAAAATAAGTAAAGAAGTAAATCTAAAAGATTTAGAGGCGTATTTTAAGACTTTTTTAGGGGAAATAGCTTCTAATAATGGAGATTTTGAAAAAGCATATAACTTATTTGATGATGCTAAAAAGCTTATTGAAGAAGCTGGCGGAAATATAAATTTAGACATATTCTTAAAATTATATATTGGAAAGACTTATTACCTTGAAGAGAAATATGAAAAAGCAATTAGAGAGTTTTTAGAAGGAGAACGATTATTACAAGAGAATGAAGTAGATTTTTTAAGTATTCAAGAACTTTATGTTGGCTTAGCTGAATCATACTTAGCAATAGAAGATATTGAAAATAGTACCAAATACTTTAAGAAAGCAAAAGATATTGATTCTGAAAATGACAAGACAAGAGCAATTATAAATTCTCGTATTACTCAAGATTCACTAAATAAACTGAAGGAACAGATAAATTCTTTAGAAAAGAAATCGCAACAGACTAAATACCTATATATTTTTGGAATTGTTTTTTTGTTTCTTGTTATCATAAGTTTAATTGTTTATTACAAACAACAACAACGAAAAAATAAAAAACGATTCAATACTTTAATTTCTCAATTAGAAGAAAAACGTCAACAAGAAAAATTACAAAAAGAAAAACCACTTCTTAAAGAAACCTCAAGTTCTAGAGCAAAAACGCCATCAGAGAAGACTAAAAAAAATATCAAAGAACAAATCGAGATAGATGGAAAAACGGCTGAAATTTTAAAGAAGTTAGAAGAGTTTGAAGCAAAAGAATTATTTTTAAGTCAAGAAAGTACCTTAGTGGAAGTTGCTAAAAAAATACAAACCAATACCACATATTTATCGAAAGTAATTAATACACACAAAGAAAAATCGTTTACAGCTTACATTACGGATTTACGGGTTGATTATGCGATTGAAAGATTGTCTATAGATCGAAAATTTAGATCATTTACCATAGGTGCTATTGCACAAGAAATTGGTTTCAAAAGATCAGAATCCTTTTCAAAAGCTTTTAAAGTAAAGACAGGTTTGTATCCTTCATATTTTATAAAAGAGCTTGAAAAACAGTAGATTGTGATTGGTAGTTTGTCGTTATTTATAAATAACGACTAGCAATTTTAATGCTCCGATTCATTTTATTTTATATTTGAATGAACATTAAATGAAACAAAATTTAGGATTATGAAAAAAGAAAGAAAACTTAAGCTGCAGATGAATAAAATTAGTGTGTCAAAGTTGAATGATACACATGGTGGAGGCAGTGATTTTATTCCTTCTGTCAATTATTTATGCGTAATAACTACGGAACCACATTCGATACCTGGAGAGAATTGCAAGACTTTCTTGACAGCTGTCGATACTCTTGACAGATGTTAAACTAACATTACACATATGAAAACTTTTAAAAACTCTTCAACTATTTGAAGGGTTTTTTTATATCATTATAGTAAAGAACTTAAATTCTTTATTTCTTTTAAGGAATCTTCAAATCTATAATTTTGAGCTATAAAATTAGCATCAAAAACAATACTTAAATTACAGGAAAACCGTTACTTTTGATATACTACCATTTTATATAGCATTAAAACCAAAACATAACTGTACATGTTCCTCCAAAAATACGCAGCAGTAATATTTTTCATTTTTTCTTTTTGTATTGTTGGACAATTGTTTGCGCAAGATAATTTGCAAGATCCTATTCATAAATTTAATGAAAAAGAATTTATAGTCTCTTTGCAAAAATTGAAGCCGAAAGAGTTTGCAAGGCTATTTGCAAGACAATATTCACAAGATTCTACAAAATCAAAGTTAAGTGTAGCGTACATAAAAAATATGATGATTTCTTCGGAAGACTTAGAAACGCAATTTTGGGGTTATAACTCTTTGGCTAAATGGGAACGAAACAAAATGAATTTAGAGCCTTCAATAGCTTACTTAGATTCAACGTATACCATTGCAAAAACACTAAACAATGATGATTTGATTATGTCTTCATTGATAAATAAAGGTGTTTATTATTACGATTTTGGATTTTATAAGAAAGCAATGGAGTATTACCTAGAAGTATTAAAGATTGCTAAAAAAGCCGATAACAGAGCACGACAATTAGCAGTCATGCAAAATATTGCTTTACTAAAACTCGAAGTGAACGACAGAAAAGGTGCGATAAAACTTTTAGAAGAATCTTTAAAAATTGTTGAAAACGAAAAAACATTAAATTTTAACTATATACATGTAAATATATACATAGCGTTGTCTAAAGCGAACATAGGAATAGAAAACTATGAGAAAGCAGCTAGTTACTGTTATAAAGGAATTGAGTTAAGTGAAAAATTTAATGATAAAGGAGCTAGTGTTTACTTTTATAATTTTTTAGGTGAAATTGCTAATTCAAATGGTAATTATGAAGAAGCAAATAATTACTTAGACAAAGCAGTAGAAATTACTAAAAGAGATGAAAATACTTTAATACAACTTCCTCTTATTAAGCTTAATAAAGCTAAAATGCATTATTTTCAAAAAAACTATAATGTAGCAATAGAGATATTACTAGATATTGAAAGTAGAGAAAAATTAAATGGTACTGATATTATTTATTTGGAAGAAGTGTACGTGCTTCTAGCAAAATCATATAAAGAAATTAATGATACAGAAAACAGTTTAAAATATTATGAGAAGGCAAGTGAAATCTATAAGGAGAATGATAAAATACAGGAGAGTTTATCAGCAGAGATTATTAAAAAATATGATTTAGAAACATTAAAAGAAGAGTTAGATCAATCTCAAGAAGACTCAAAACGAACAAAATACGTACTATACATAAGTGCTTTTTTAACTATTGGAATTATAGTTTCTCTAATTTTCTTTTACAAGAATCGAGAAAAGAATAATCAACGAAAGTTTGCTGAAATTCTTAAAAATTTAGAACGAGAAAAAAATGAAATTGCTGAGAAAATAAATACAACCGAACCGGCAAGTATAGTTATTGAAGTTAAAGAAAAAGCAGAAACCAATATTGCACAAGAAGTCAAAGAAGTTGAAATTTTAGATGAAACCAAAGAACGATTGCTTAAAAAGCTACAAAATTTTGAAACCAAAGAATTATTCTTGAGTAAAAATAGTAGTTTAAATGAAGTAGCAAAAAAGTTAAAAACAAATACTTCCTATTTATCAAAATTAGTAAACGCTCATAAAGGAAAATCGTTTACAGCTTATATTACAGACTTACGTGTCAATTATGCCATAAGACGTTTAAAAGAAGATAAAAAGTTTCGCTCATATACCATTGATTCTATTGCCAGAGAAATAGGATTTAACCGTTCAGAATCGTTTTCAAGAGCTTTTAAAAATAAAACAGGATTATATCCGTCGTATTATGTTAAAAATCTTGATAATCAGAATGTTGAGTAATGTTTTTTACTCTCTGGTTTTATGAATTATAAGATGCTTTTTGCTCAATCTACCACTTCTGGTTTTATATTTGAACATAACTTATGAAACCAAATATGATTATGAAGAAAAAAGAATTCTCCTCAAAATTACAATTCCAAAAAACAACGGTTGTATCGTTTAATAAAATGACAAACATTATTGGTGGAACTATACAAAATGAAGATACACGTATCGTATCTGTTGATGGTTATACATGTCTTACAGACCGTTGTGGTACAAATCGCTGTGATAATGAAACGTTAAATGAAACATGTACTTCGTGTAATACTTCTTGTACACGTCCACCAACTCGTTCAGGAGTAACTGATTATTGTGGAGCAGCTGACGGAGATACAAAACGTGATTAAATAATTAGCGTGAAAGGATTTTAAAACATTAAAAAGGCTTGTATTGTGCAAGTCTTTTTTTAATTAAAAATAAAATAAAACTATCTTAGGGACATATTTTGAATACATGAATCCTGCAGAAGATTATATTTTAAAACAACCAGAACCTTACAAATCAATTCTATTACAATTACAAGTTTTAATAGAGTATACATTTCCAACAATGGAATTAAAATACAAATACAGAATTCCGTTTTACTATCTCAACGGAAAACCTTTTTGTTTTCTAAATGCTAGTCATAAAAAACAATTTGTAGATATAGGAATTATGGAAGGACAAAAAATTCAAATTCATCAAGAATATTTAGTAACCGAAACCAGAAAACGAATAGCATCTTTGCGTTACAAGACAATAGAAGATATCAATGACACGGTATTAATAGAAGTGCTAAAAAAAGCCGCTAGTTTTTACTAACGGCTATATATTTAAAATAATTTTAGTCTAACAAGTCTAACAAGTCTAACAAGTCTACAAAGAATTAATTGTCTTTCTAATTTTTACCAAATTCGTTAATAATCTTTCCAAGTGATCTAAGTGCAACATATTGGCTCCATCACTCTTTGCATTAGCTGGATCAAAATGTGTTTCAATAAAGAGTCCGTCAACATTATTGACTACGCCTGCACGCGCAATAGTTTCAATCATATCTGGTCTTCCGCCCGTAACTCCGCTAGATTGATTTGGTTGTTGTAACGAGTGTGTGACATCTAAAACCGTTGGAGCAAATTGTTTCATTGTAGGAATTCCGCGAAAATCAACAATCATATCCTGATATCCAAACATCGTTCCTCTATCAGTAATCCAAGCATTTTCGTTTCCAGAATCGTGTACTTTTCTAACAGCATGTTGCATACTTTCGGGACTCATAAACTGTCCTTTTTTCAAGTTGACAACTTTTCCTGTTTTCGCTGCGGCAACGACCAAATCTGTCTGGCGTACTAAAAACGCAGGAATTTGTAATACATCAACATACTGAGCCGCTTTTGCAGCATCTGAAGCTTCATGAATATCAGTAACTGTTGGGACATTAAAGGTCTCAGAAACCTTTTTTAATATTTCTAATGCCTTTTCATCACCAATACCAGTAAAACTATCAATTCTACTTCGATTCGCCTTCTTAAAGCTTCCTTTGAATACATATGGAATCTCTAAAGCGTCCGTAATTTTAATCACTTTTTCAGCAATGCGCAATGCCATATCTTCGCTTTCAATAGCACATGGACCTGCCAATAAAAAGAAATTACCAGATGTAGTATGTTTAATTTTTGGAATAGAACTCAGTTGCATAAATTGTAAATTTTGCACAAAGATAGGTTAAATTTTAGTAGTGTGTAAGACAAAATTATCCCAGTAAAAATCATTGATTAACAGAAAGATAACTTAAAAAATTGACTAAAATTACATTCTCTAACAAATAAACAGTACATTTGCACGCTTAAAAATCAGCGATAAATGGCTTCAATTAAAAATATTGCAATAATTGCGCACGTAGATCACGGAAAAACAACCTTGGTTGATAAAATTATGTATCACTGTCAATTGTTTCGTGAAAACGAAAATACAGGAGATTTAATTCTTGATAACAACGATTTAGAACGTGAACGTGGAATTACGATTACTTCTAAAAATGTTTCTGTAAACTACAAAGGAACTAAAATCAATATCATTGATACTCCAGGTCACGCCGATTTTGGTGGAGAAGTAGAACGTGTATTAAACATGGCAGATGGAGTATTGCTATTAGTAGATGCTTTTGAAGGACCAATGCCACAAACGCGTTTTGTACTGCAAAAAGCAATCGATTTAGGATTAAAACCTTGTGTGGTTGTCAATAAAGTTGATAAAGAAAACTGTACGCCAGAAGAAGTATACGAAAAAGTATTTGACTTAATGTTCGAATTAGGTGCAGAAGAATGGCAGCTAGATTTTCCTGTAGTATACGGATCAGCAAAAAACAATTGGATGTCTGACGATTGGCAGAAACCAACTGAAAATATTGAGCCTTTATTAGATATGGTTATGGAACACATTCCTACGCCAGAATTTGATGAAGGAAGTACGCAAATGTTAATCACTTCGTTAGACTATTCTTCATTTACAGGACGTATTGCTATTGGACGTTTACAAAGAGGAACGCTAAAAGAAGGAATGCAAGTTTCTTTGGTAAAACGTGATAAATCTGTCATCAAATCAAAAATAAAAGAATTACACACGTTTGAAGGTTTGGGAAGAAAGAAAGTTTCTGAAATCCAAGTTGGAGACATTTGTGCAATTGTTGGTTTGGAAGGATTTGAAATTGGAGATACGATTGCTGATTTAGAAAATCCAGAAGGATTAAAAACGATTGCTATTGATGAGCCTACAATGAGTATGTTATTTACAATCAATGATTCACCTTTCTTTGGGAAAGATGGAAAATTTGTAACATCTCGTCATATCAAAGATCGTTTAACAAAAGAATTAGAGAAAAACTTAGCGTTACGTGTCAACGAAACAGATAGTGCAGATAAATTTATCGTATTTGGTAGAGGTGTATTACACTTATCTGTATTAATTGAAACGATGCGTAGAGAAGGATATGAATTGCAAATTGGTCAGCCACAGGTAATTATCAAAGAAATAGATGGTGTAAAATGTGAGCCAATTGAAGAATTAACGATCGATTTACCAGAACACGTATCTGGAAAAGCAATCGAAATGGTAACACTTCGTAAAGGTGAAATGTTGAGTATGGAAGCGAAAGGAGATCGTATGGTATGCGAATTCTTAATTCCGTCAAGAGGAATCATCGGATTACGTAATCAATTGTTAACAGCAACCGCTGGAGAAGCAATTATGGCACACAGATACAAAGAATACCAACCATTACGCGGTGGAATTCCAGAACGTCAAAACGGTTCATTAGTATCTATGGAAAAAGGAACTGCAATTCCATATTCTATTGATAAATTACAAGATAGAGGAAAGTTCTTTGTAGATCCAGGAGAAGAAATTTATGAAGGTCAGGTAATTGGAGAAAACTCTCGTAGAGATGATATGACAGTAAATGTTACCAAAACAAAAAAGCTATCAAACGTACGTTCTTCCGGAGCAGATGATAAAGCTAAAATTGTTCCTGCAATCAAATTCTCTCTAGAAGAAGCTTTAGAATACATTCAAAAAGATGAATACGTGGAAGTAACACCAAATCATCTACGTTTACGAAAAGTATTTTTAACGGAAGTAGAAAGAAAGCGTAACAAATCAATCTAAAAACACAAGATTCAAACTATATAAAAAGGTTTCATTGGTACGCAGTGAAACCTTTTTTATGCGCTTCAATTAAATAATAAACTGAGTACATAAGTTGAAAAAATCATTAGTTTATGATCAGTCAACAAAAAAACGAAGCGATCAAAAAACAAATAACGAATAAACAAATAACCAAATATGGAAATACTAGGAATTACAATCACAGAATGGATAGGATATTTAGCATCAATTGCCGTATTAGTATCCTTCACAATGAAAGACTTAAAAAAATTACGAATGATCAATGCTGTTGGTTGTTTGCTATTTGTTGCTTACGGTTGTTTAATGCCAACATTGCGCGTAGGTTTGCCAATTATCATTACCAACTTTGCCATTTTAGGGATTAATATCTATCATCTAACAGCGCGTAAAAAGTAAAATTAACTTCTCACTTGACAGAAACTCTTTTTGAGTCATCACATATTAACGTAGTAAATACATATAAAAATAGTATTTTGTGACACAAACAATAGGTATTGTGAATCTTAAAATGCTACAAAAAATAAAAAAGAACAAGTGGTTTTACGCTATTATATCGGCAATTGCTGCGGGTTTATATGCTATTGTACATACGTACGGAACCAACTTTTTTCTTGTTAGTTCGTGGCCACAATTTGGAATGATGCTGCTGTTCTTTATCGCATTTCCAATAGTTGTTTTTGTGTTGACTAAAATTATTGTTGAGAGAATAGCATTCCTAAAAAAGTTTGAAAAATATAGTATTCCTATACTCAACGCAGGATTCTTTACTTTTTTTATCATTGGAAAAACATACGGATTCAATGCACGTAGAATGCTGGTTTTAGGATGTTTTTTTGCAGTATGCCTTGCCATTTTTCTGTGGAAACATTATGAAAAAATAGTCATCTTTCAGTTCTTATTAGCGCTGATAGCTTTCGTTAAAATTCCGCCAATGTTATATGAATATGTAACACGATCGGAAGCATGGTTGCAACAGCCAGATGCGATAGAAGAAGCAACTTTTCAGAAAACACCAAACATATATGTCATTCAGCCAGATGGTTATGTGAATTTTTCAGAATTAGGGAAAGGAATGTATAATTTTGATAACTCAGACTTTTCAAATCATCTCAAAGCAAAAAACTTCAAAATATACGACAACTTTAGAAGTAATTACATTTCAACCTTATTGTCAAATACAGCATTATTTACCATGAAGCATCATCACATGATCGGACATGAAAACAAAGGAGCTTTATTTGGATTACCGTCTAAAATTGTGGGAAACAACTCAGTACTTTCTACTCTTAAAAATAATCAATACAAAACCTTTTTGCTGCTAGAATATCCGTATTTACTGATGAGTAGACCTACGCTTGCGTATGACGAATGCAACATAAATTATTACGATATTCCTTGGTTTGGAAACAATGCTTTTAAAGATCAATACGATCTCATTGAACCTTTAAAAGAAGCAATCAACACAAACAAAAACAGTCGTAATTTCTACTTCATAGAAAAAATTGCGCCAAGTCACATTACACGAACAAAAAGTGATGCTCCAGATGTAGAAAGTGATCGAGAGAAATATCTTGATAAACTAAAAGAAACCAACGATTGGCTCAAAGAAATTACAGATATCATCATTCAAAACGATCCAAATAGCTTGATTGTAATTACTGCAGACCACGGCGGTTTTGTCGGGTTAGATTATTATGCGGAAATTCTAGAAAAACAAACTGATAGAGACAAAATATATGCTGTCTTTTCTGCTGCTTTGGCTATTAAATGGCCAGAAGGAAATGCGCCAGATTATGATAGCAAGTTTGCGTCTACCGTGAATCTATTCAGGATTTTATTTACATATTTGAGTGAAGACGAAAGCTATTTAAAGCATTTGGAAGACGATAAGAGTTTTTCGTTAATTATAGAAGATGCACCTTACGGATTGTATGAATATATTGACGCAGAGGGAAATATCGTGTTTAAGAAACATGAAGAAACCACAAAAAAAGAATAATACTGATCATTTTTTGCTACTTTAGCAAACTTAAAGTAATTTGTATTACTAAAAAGTAAATTTTTCTATCTTTACGAAAATATCAAAACTATGTACTTTCTTTATTTTGATGCCGGTTTAGGAGCGATGTTGATTCAAGCAATTGTTGCCGCTGTGGCTGGAATTGCCTTGTTTTCTAAGAGTATTATGTATAAAATAAAATCAATTTTTGGTTTGCATAAAAACACTCCTGAAAACGACATGTTTGAAGATATTGATATTGACGATTCTACCATAGAAAAAGCATCGAAAGATGACAAATAATTCACGACACGCTTCTTCATATCGAGATCCAAGTGGACACATATATATTGAGAACGACATAATCAAAAGGATTATATTTCCTAGTTATTTTCCACAATACGAAGCACTAAATAAAAATGGTTTCTTTGAAAAAGCATTTCAACACAAACTGTTGATTCCGCATGAAGAAATTGAGCGTTCTGATACACAAATTTGTATTCAGCCAGCACAAATTCCATTTATTACGTATCCATACGAATGGAGTTTTCAGCAATACAAAGAAGCAGCTTTACATACATTAAAGCTTCAAAAATATGCGCTGCAAAATGATTTCTCATTAAAAGATGCCACAGCGTATAACATTGCTTTTTACAAAGGAAATGCAATTTTTATAGATACACTTTCATTAGACTTTTATCAAGAAAATACACCGTGGCGTGCGTACAAACAATTCATAACACACTTTTTAGGACCTTTAGTTGTTGCCAAATATCACGGAGCAGAATTTCTAAAAACAATGTCAAACTTCATTGATGGAATTCCGCTGAAGATGATTTCTTCTTTATTGCCTTCAAAAACAAAATTGAATCCGTTTTTATATACAAACATTCACTTGTTGGCGAAGTATGAAAACAAACATCAAGAAGAAGATGTACAAGCTACAAAGCAAGCAACTTTGTCCAAAAAAGGATTGTTTAACATCATTGATAATTTATATAACTACATCAAAAAAATACAACTCAAAGAGCAATCGGAATGGGGCGATTATTATCAAAAAACAAACTATTCTGATGCGGCTTTTCAACAGAAATCAACAATCATCAACGATTGGATTTTACAATTAAAAGCTAAGACTGTAATTGATGTTGGAGGAAATGATGGAACCTTTGTACGTCAAATTACTAGTGACGTAACCACGGCTTTGGTAGGTGATATTGACAACAACGCGGTAGATCAAAATTATTATTCTGTCAAGAAAAATAAAGAACAAAACATGTTGCCTTTCGTGATTGATTTGCTCAATCCGTCGGCGGCAATAGGTTTTCAAAATACAGAGCGTTTTTCGTTTGTAAAGCGTGTTCAAGAGTTTCAACCTGATGTAACGTTGGCGTTGGCTTTAATTCACCATTTGTCACTTACAGGAAATGTGCCTTTTGAAAATTCGGCAGCATTTTTTGCTTCATTTTCTGAAAACCTCATCATAGAGTTTCCAAAACGAGCTGATTCATACGCAACGCGTTTACTCAATGCAAAAGCAGAATTCAAAGATCATTTTGGACATTACAATTTGGAAGACTTTGAAAAAAATTACACAGAATATTTCGAATTAGTAGCCAAAAAAGACATTCCAGATTCGCAACGCGTACTGTATTTATTTAAGAAAAAATAATATGTTGAGTCGTCTAGAAAAATCAATACTCAATTACATAAACAATCAAAAGCAATATCCTGTGATTGCTGCTATTGCTGCAGGATTATATTCTTTAATTTACACCTACGATTCTAACTTTACACTCGTTAATTCGGTATCTCAGTTTTTTGTAATTGTTGGTATCTATATCGTAATTCCTGTCATTGTATTTGTCGTTTCAAAGCAAATAGTAGATAGAATATCATTCTTAAAAAAATACCAAACCTATCTAATTCCGATGCTCAATGCTTCATTCTTTGCGTTTTTCTTAGCAGGAAGAATTTATGGGTTTCATCAACGAAAAATATTGTTGCTTTGTATTGTCGTTTCAGTCTTAATAGCAATGTTATTGCGCAAGCATTACAAAAAAATCATTGTATTACAGTACATTGTAGCTATTGTTGCTTTTGTGAGTCTATTACCATTACTCATCAACTTTTTTACGCATTCCAATCAATGGATGGAGCAACCTGATCATATTTCGGAAGTTCAATTTAAAACACATCCAAATATCTATGTATTACAGCCTGATGGATATGTGAATTTCTCAGAATTAGGCAAAGGATATTACAAACATGAAAACTCAGGATTTGTAAGATATCTACAAGAAAAAAACTTTAAACTGTACGACGATTACAGAAGTAATTATGCTTCTACCATATTATCAAACAGTTCGTTGTTTGCCATGAAACATCATTACATCAAAAAAGACGAAAGCAGAAGCGGAATTTTTGGTGCTAGAAAAATTGCAGCAGGTGAGAACCCAATAATTCCTATTCTAAAAAAGAACGATTACAAAACATTTTTAGTGCTAGAATATCCGTATCTATTACTAAATAGACCAACGATATTATATGATGAATGCAACATCACAGATAATGAAATTCCTTGGTTGGGAATGGGCGCTTTCAAACATCAAAAAGAACTGATAAAACCGCTTGAAGAAACAATTCAAAATAACAAGGCAACACATAACTTTTACTTTGTAGAAAAAATTGCACCAAGTCATATTGCGACTCAAAAACGATTTTCTACTGGAATCGATGGCGAACGTCAAATCTATTTGGATAAGCTTGAAAAAGCAAATGAATGGTTGGTGGAAATTATAAATATGATTACCGAAAATGATCCGAATAGTTTGATTGTAATTACAGCAGATCATGGCGGTTATGTCGGAATGGAATACACAAAACAAATAGAAACAAAACTTACGGATAGAGATTTGGTATATTCTGCGTTTTCATCCGCCTTAGCAATAAAATGGCCTAACAATACAGCGCCTTCATATGACAAGCAACTCAAAACGCCTGTAAATCTTTTCAGAGTACTATTTACATACCTAAGTGAAGATGAAACTTTATTAAAACATCTGGAAGAAGATACAAGTTATTCGGTAGTTAAAAAAGATGCACCAACTGGTATTTATAAATACATTGACAAGGATGGAAATGTAGTTTTTAAGAAGCTTGAAGACTAATTTTTTATTCGTTTTATAACTGAAATTTTATACTGAGATCATTTTTTGATACTACTTCTACCAAACTCACGTTAAAATTAGTAAATTCACTTTTTCTAAAAACAACCTAAATTTATACACTAACCAAATATACAAGTGAACAACAATTGCTTTGGGACAACTTTGTCACCGAAGCAAAAAACAGTTCGTTTCTTTTCTATCGAGACTTTATGGAATATCATAAAGATCGATTTGAAGATCATTCATTGATACTTTTTAAAAAGGACAAGCCAATTGCTTTGTTTCCGGCAAACGTACGCGAAAACATACTCTATTCGCATCAAGGCTTGACATTTGGAAGTTTAGTGTTGCCAAAAAATATAAATGCGCACGAAGTATATCAATTATTAGACTTAGTAATTGAATATGCTAAAAATCAAGGTTTCAAAGAAATCATTGCGAAAGCAATTCCGGCAATTTATTACGGGAAACAAACGGATGAATTGCTTTATTTCTTAACGATCAAAGGAACATTGCAATCACGAAATTTAGTGTTGGCAATCGATTACAACGAAGAAATAAAACTGCACAAAACAAAGCGAAAGCATTACGAGAAAAATCATGCTATTGGTTTTGAGATAGAAGAAAAAGGAAGCCTTTCTGAATTTTGGAATAAAGTACTTCAGCCAAAACTAGATGAAAAATACAACGCAAAACCGGTACATTCATTAGAAGAAATAACAAAATTAGAAGCTGCATTTCCATCAAAAATCATTCAGTATAACATAAAATTAGATGGAGAAATCCTAGCAGGAATTACTATTTTTAAACACAACAAAGTCGTTAAATCACAATATGGTGCCAATACGCAAAAAGGAGCTTCGTTACGTGCGTTAGAATATCTTTTTATTCATCTCATAGAGAAATTTAAGCAAGAAGGTATGCACTATTTTAGCATGGGAACAGTTGATGCTGCTACAAAAGAAGGTTTCAATCCTGGATTACTCAAGCAAAAAGAAGAATTGGGTTGTGTGTGCTTTACGCAAGATATTTTTAAAATTTCCTTAACATGATTAAGTTTCTAGATTTACATAAACTCAACGCGCGATTTGAAACTGAATTTCAGCAAAAATTCAAGAGTTTTCTCGATTCTGGATATTATGTCTTAGGAAACAATGTAAAAACTTTTGAAAACGCATATGCTAATTACTGTGGAACGAAACATTGTATTGGAATCAGTAATGGTTTAGACGCACTTATTTTGATCTTAGAAGCCTATAAGATCTTAGGAAAATTACAAGAAGGCGACGAAGTGATTGTTCCGGCAAATACATACATTGCTAGTATCTTGGGAATTACAAAATCAGGATTGACGCCAGTTTTGGTAGAACCAGATACGGAAACATTCAACATAGATCCTACTAAAATAGAAGCTGCGATCACGTCAAAAACCAAGGCAATTATGGTCGTACATTTATACGGACAATTAGCAGAAATGCGAACTATCCAAAGCATTGCGAAAAAACACAACTTGCTACTCATGGAAGATGCGGCACAAGCGCATGGAGCAACTACTCAAAATGGTGAAAAAGCAGGAAGCCTGAGTGATGCAGCAGGTTTTAGTTTTTATCCAACCAAAAATTTAGGTGCGTTAGGTGAAGCTGGCGCAGTGACAACAAACGATACAGAACTTGCAGCGATAATTACCAAATTGCGCAACTATGGAAGTTCGTCAAAATATGTAAACCAATACAAAGGTGTTAATAATCGTTTGGATGAAATACAAGCAGGATTTCTCAATGTGAAACTAGCATATTTAGATGCAGACAATGAGCAAAGAAGAAGCATTGCAAAACGTTATTTAAACGAAATCAACAATCCGTTATTGATATTGCCTAATTATAAAAATGATGCTTCACATGTATTTCATCAATTTGTAATAAGAACAAAAGATAGAAGCAAATTACAAGCATACTTGACGGAAAACGGAATTGGTACATTAATTCATTATGAAATTCCGCCACACAAACAAGAAGCCTACAAAGAGTGGAATCATTTGCAATTTCCAATCACAGAAAAAATTCATGACGAATGTTTGAGTTTGCCAATAAGTCCTGTGATGGAAGCGCATGAAGTCACTAAAATTATTGCAGTCTTAAACTCATTCTCTTGAAGAAACTAAAAACGCATATTGCAAACAATGTACTATTGAAAATTACCTCTTTCAATAGTATTGCAATACTCATCAACATTGTTGTTGGCGTATTAACTTCGAAAGCATTGGCAGAATTCGTCGGTCCCAAAGGAATGGCTTCTGTTGGAAACCTAAGAGATTTTCTAAAAACAGTCTATGCGCTGGCAACATTCGGAATTTACTCAGGAATTGTAAAATATACTTCCGAACACAAAAAAGATCAAACGACACTTCAAAAAGTACTTTCCACGGGATTAGTCATTATTTTAATTGCAACTTTTTTGGTAAGTATCGCCTTATATCTTGGTGCAAGCTATTGGAATAATTTAATTTTTGAAGGAAAAGAATTCAGTTACATCTTTCAAACACTCGCTTTTGTATTGCCATTGTATGCACTCAATATGTTTTGTTTAGGAATCATTAATGGATTTGAAAAATACAAAAAATACATTACGATTAACATCATTGGATATATAGTCAACTTGCTTGTGACAGTATATTTAGTATGGCAATATAAATTAGATGGAGCTCTAATTTCATTGAGTATTGTTCCGTCCATATTATTAATTTTTAGTGTAGCGTTACTCTACAAGGAACGTGTTTCGTTGCCCAAATTGAGTGCGAATAGTTTCTCTAGAGTTTACTTCAAAAAATACATGTCCTATACGATTATGGCAGCCGTTTCTGCTTTTATTTTTCCAATAATTTATGTTTTTGTGAGAAATCATATCATAGAAACCATTGGAGCAACAGAAGCAGGTTATTGGGAAGCTATGCAACGAATATCGAATCAATACTTAATCTTTGTGACTTCTTTGTTGTCATTATATGTATTGCCTAAACTCTCTGAAAATAAGTCTATTGAAGGGTTTAGGAATGTGGTTTTTGGATTTTATAAAACCATCTTGCCAATTTTCGCTGTAGGTTTACTATTGATCTATTTCTTGCGAATTTATGTCATTGAAATTGTGTATAACGAAGAATTTCTTGCTGCAGAAAGTCTTTTCTTTTGGCAACTTTTGGGAGACTTTTTCAAAGTAATTTCCTTGGTGATTGCTTATCAGTTATATGCAAAAAAAATGCTAGGACATTACTTATTTGTCGAAATTGCTTCGTTGTTACTATTCTACTATCTGAGTATTTACTTTACAAATGCTGTTGGAATAGAAGGTGTAGTAATGGCACATTGTATGCGTAGTTTTATCTCTTTACTATTACTAGTGACGATTTTTTGGAAATCATTATTTGGTAAAATTACCCTAGAAAATAACGAAGTCTAAGTAAGCTTGAATAAAATGTGTATTTTTAGCAAATGAACGGATTTCTGCGACATAATGTATTGCGTTTCAAAATTTGGAAATACAAACTGCTAAGCAACAATACAAATACCATTGGAAAACCAAAGCGTATTCAGCCATTACTTTTAGAAGGAGATGGGAACATACAATTTGGAAACAATGTAAGTTTTGGAATTCTAAGATCTCCATATCTTTTTAGTGGTTACGGATACATAGAAGCACGCGGTAAATCGGTTGTTGTTTCCTTTGAAGAAAGTGTAGCTATAAACAATTCGTGTGTGATCACTGCAGAAAAGAAAATCACGATTTGCAAAAACACGGTTATTGGTTACAATTGCCATATAAGCGATAGTTCATTTCACAATTTAGATATTGACAAACGTCATGAAACCGATCCAGACCCACAAGAAGTTTATATTGATGAAAATGTATTCATTGGTAACAACGTTACGATTTTAAAAGGTGTCAAACTTGGAAAAAATGTAGTAGTAGGAAGTGGCGCTATTGTCACAAAAAGTTTTCCAGACAATGTTGTTGTTGCAGGCGTTCCCGCAAAAATAGTCAGTGAAATTCCTCTAAAAAACTAATAAAAACAATTGAGGAGACAAATCAAATCTTTTCAAATCTCAGTATCTTTAACATAAAAAGAATGAAAAAAATATACCTATTATGTTTTCTTATTTCGACACAAGTTTTGTGTGCACAAAAGATGGAAACTGACTTTGGGAAATATAAAGATGGAAAACGTTGGCGCATTACAAATGATGGCGTAATGGGCGGACTTTCCAATGGTGACTTCCGATTTACAGATGATGGCGTTGTATTTGAAGGAAATATTTCTCTAGAAAACAATGGTGGATTTTCATCGTATAAAAGCAACTTTTCAAAAAGAGATCTTTCTTCCTATAAAAAAGTAATCATTCGATATCGTTCCAAAAAATATGCAATGGGTTTCACTTTAGAAATGGACAGACGTTGGTTTGTTCCGTATTACAAAGCAAATCTACCAAGCACAAAATGGAAATGGGTTGAAGTGGAAATTCCATTCTCAGATTTTGTGCGTTACAACATTGGACGCAAACGACCTGGGAAAATCACACAAAAAGAACTAAAAGAAATATTGCGTATCGGTTTTATCTCCAATGAAAAAAAAGCTGGTGAATTTAAAATAGAAATCGATTATATAAAATTTAAATAAGAGCTAATTTTTAACAAAGAAAAATTATCTTTGATCCTTTCCCGCATGCTGTTTTGATTTTTTAGCCAAAAACTAAAACTGTATTAATCATAAAATTTGTAATTATATGAATTCAATGAGAGCTTTATTTTTATTTGTTGCTTTAATCACCGGAATTGTTTGTTTTATATATGATTCCTCAGGTATGGGATTTATTAGTGGTATGAGTCTTTTGGCAACTGGTGTTACTTATATTGGAAAAGAAGAATAACTGTAAAAAACATAATGGCATACAATATTGTACTTATAGAACCTGAAATCCCAACAAACACAGGTAATATAGGACGTTTAAGTTTAGCTTCAGGTGCTAATTTACACTTAGTTAAACCCTTTGGTTTCGAAATTACGGATGCGCGACTCAAACGTGCAGGATTGGATTATTGGAAGTATTTAGAAGTTCATATCTACGAAAACATAGAAGAATTCTACGCAAAAAATGCGGATAAAAAAATGGTATATTTCACCAGTAAAAGTGACAAACTATATACAGAAATTGCCTTTGAAGACGATTTGTTTCTAGTCTTTGGTAAAGAGTCGGTAGGTTTATCAAAAGAAATCACAGAAGCCAATGAAGAACAATTGTATACAATTCCTATGTTTAGTGAACACATTAGAAGCTTGAATTTAGCAAATGCTGTGAGTATTGTTGTGTATGAAGGAATTCGAAGACTTCAATAACTCATATTAATAAGCGAACCGAAGTCCGCTTATTTTAAGCATTATGCATCTGCTCCGCATTGACTAGGAACTCCGCCACCTTCTTCAGTTGGTAAATAACTTGTATAAAGATCTGGAGCTTGTTCTTCAGCTTCATTACATCCTAAGTTATAACCATTAATAGGACAGGTAGTGTCGTACGAATTTCTTCCTCCTTTAACTTCTAAAGTATTTAAATTAGAAATAGAACTTTTGTGTAGTTGTAAGAATTTAAAATTTCTTTTTTTCATAATAGTTTTGTTTTAAATAAATTATGAATCAAAGCTATGAAGATGAGCCATCAATAAAAACAAACCTTATTGATGGTTTATGAACTATCAGTAAGTCTACATTTTGAGAACTGAATTAGAATGGAAAAAGAGCATTAAATAATAAAAATTAAGAGCGCTGAGCAGATTCAAAACATGAGAATAAAGAATTGGAATTCAAAAATTAAGAGCGCTGAGCGGAGTCGAAGTGCCAACGTTCAGCATATTGCTTGGCAACACTTTCGTAATTATGGAACTTTTCAATAAATGCACGAGCATTTTGTCCAATTTGAATCAACTCTTTAGGGTTTTCAATCAAATAGCTTAATTTTTTAACCAAATCATCCACATCAGGCGTTGCGTTGATTAAAACAGTTTCATCAAGTTGATAAAATGCTTGAAAATCTGTTTCAGCTCCAGAAAACACTACTTTTCCTTTTGCCATTGCTTCCAATGCATTGTAACCTTGATCATATCCGTACAACTGATCCATAATAATATGCGCTTCATCATAGGTTCTAATATACTCTTCGTACGGTAAACTATACGCTGTTTTTACAAGGACACGATCAGGATATTTTTCAGCAATAATTTCCAAAGCTTTCTCGATTAAGTCGTTTCCTTTCTTTAAATAATTTACCTGATTGACACCGTGAAAAATATTCACTTTTCCACGATAATCCAGTGATTTAAAAGGCAAACAATCTACATTAATAGGAAACGGAACTAATGGCAATGCTTTTTCATGATTGCGATACGCCATATCATAATCAAAATTAGCAGGAATAATTCCTTGTACATTCGTAATCACAAAATGGTGTAATTTTTCATGCGATTTAGATAAATACTGAAGCGAATACTTAAAACGTTCTTTTGTAGTTTTATCATTCACATAAGGTGTCAAAATATGATACGGAAGATCTGCATTCAAAATATAATTCAAATAATAAAAATCGTCGCCACAAGAAGACAAATACACATTCTTATTATGTTTAAAAATGTATTTCAGCAACTTACGTTCTACAAAAGGAGTAGTGGCAAATGGAAATTCATTGATCAATTGTACAGCATCATAATCTTTAAATGATTTTCTATTTTTGTAAAAACGATATGCGATTTCTAAAAATGCAATATCTACATTACAACACCTAAAAAAGAGTTGACGAAGCATGTTAGGAATCTTTTTCTCAAAAAAAGTTGCTTCAAGCGAAATATCAATAGGGTAGTTTTTAAAGCTATCAGCGCGACCGATCAATGTAACATCGTGCTGTAATTGCTGTAGACCTTCTTTTAGCGAATTGTGAAATCTACTGTATTCTCCTACCAATAATATTCGCATAAACAGTATATTTGCGTGAAAGATAGTAGGAAAACTTTATGCTGCAAAATTCTAAAAAGAAAATCTGTATAATTGTCGAATGTTTAAGTACAGGCGGCGCAGAAAAACAAGCAGCAAACTTTTCAAAATCATTATACAAGCAAGGATTTTCGGTAGCAATTATTTCTGTAAAAGATCAAATTACATACACTTACGAAGGTGAGTTATATAACTTGGGCGCAAATGAATCTTCCATAAAAATTGTAAAACAGCTTCAAAAATTTTTTGCATTCAAAAAAGCGTACAAACGTATTGACGCAGATGTTTATATCGATTTTAGAACACGAAGTAGGCGTTTTATGGAATGGTTATTACATCAATTTGTCTTTCAGATGGAAAAAACCATCATGGTTATTCACAGTTATAAAATAGATTGGCATATTCCTAAAGGAAATTTTTTCAAAAAAACATACGCAAGAGCAAAAGCAATTGTGGCAGTTTCTAAAGGAATTGAAGAGAGAGTTGCCACAGAATACGGTTTTAAGAATCTGATTCATATTCCTAATTATATCACTACGGTAGATGCGGAAGTTGCTGCCATTTCCGAAGTAAAAGATGAGTACATTATTGCTGTTGGTCGTTTGCAAAACGATATCAAACAATTTGATCGTTTAATTGAAACATATCACGCTTCAAAATTAGCAGAAAAAAATATAAAATTGTTTATTTGTGGTGACGGAAGCGATAGAGAATCATTAGAAAAACTAATTGTAAAATTGCAGTTAGAAAATGATGTAAAACTCTTGGGATTTGTAGAAAATGTAGCAGCATACATTCAGAACGCAAAATTTTTGGTTTTATCAAGTAGGGTAGAAGGATTTCCAATGGTTTTAATAGAAGCATTGCAACAACAAACACCTGTAATTTCATTTGATTGTAAATCGGGACCAAGTGAAATAATTCAACACAAAACAAATGGTTTGCTAGTTGAAGATCAAAACTTTGCGAATTTGAAAGATGCAATGTTACTGTTAATCGAAAATATTGATTTGTATATGAATTGTAAACAAAATACAGTATCTTCCATAAAAAAATACACCGAAAAACCAGTAATCCAAAAATGGATTCAACTAACAACTGCCTAAAATATGTCTACAACTGTTGCTGATATACAACTTATAACGATTCCCAAAATTGAAGACTTTAGAGGAAATATCTCTGTAATAGAAGGAGAAACAATTCCTTTTAAATGCAAACGTGTGTACTATCTGTACGACATTCCTAGTGGTGCAAAAAGAGGTGGACATGCACACGTAGAACAGCATGAAGTTTTAATTGCGTTGAGCGGAAGTTTTGAAGTTATTTTTAAAGATGGAACAACCAAAAGACGTGTTTTATTGAACAAACCCAATCAAGGTTGCTTAATTCCGCATGGAATATGGCGCGAATTGGAAAACTTTTCTTCTGGAGCTGTTTGTTTGGTGTTAGCTTCTGATGAATTTAATGAATCTGATTATATTCGTGATTATCAAGACTTTTTGATCACAAAAGAAGATGTAAAACTTTCTAAATAGTATTGGGACTTTAGTGATGAGTATTGAGAATTTTAATCAATAACGATTTCAAAGTAGTTCTCGATACAAATTTGCTTTGCAAACTCACTTAAACTGACGTTTTGCATGTTCCAACAAAAAATTATACATGTTAAAGGCTGAATTTTAAAGGTAAAACATTTTTTGAATAAGAAAAAAGCAAAAGTGTAAAGACAACAGACAATCCAAGACGAAACATTTAAAACAAAGTAAATCTAAAAGCGCCAGCAGGTCTAAAAACAAAGTGTATCTAAGAACGAAGTAATCTGCTTATTGTATTACATTAGTGTTTTTTGAACAAACAGATTGCCTCGTCATACTTCCTCGCAAAGACGTTTATAACAAATCTAAATCAGTCTAAAAATCTAAAAGTAAAGAGCATCTGAAAATCTAAGAAGTCTAAGAGGTCTAATAGGTCTAAAAGCGAAAGCAAGTCTAAAAAGAAGTCACTCTAATATTTCGTTTCAACAAAAAGTTTTTAATCCTTTTCAATAACAACAATACAAAGCGCGGACTTTTTAATAACAAACGTTGTTTCAAGGTTAAGTTGCCATAATTAATATGTGCTAACATTGCATTTCGTTGCGGAATTGCATTTTCAAAATTGTACATCGAAGCAAAAATGTAACGATACAAGTCTAAATATTTCTTCAAAGAATTATTCTCCATTGCCAAATGTTCATAACCATCTAAATCAGGCAATACCTTAGTAGCAATCGAATTTTTACTCATCTGATTTGGAACATCAAAACGTACTTTAGAAAGCGCTTCATAATGATACGCAACTTGATATTTGGAACCGTATTTAATATAAAAATCAATGTCTTCAGCAAAGGTGATTTTAGGATTAAAAACATCATATTCAGTACAAATAGCTTTCTTAAAGGCAATACTACTTTGGCAAAAAATAGGTTGAAACATACTTGCTTCAAAGAAATCAGAAATCAAAAAAGAAGTCTCTTTTAAAGAAGTAGCAATGTTTTTATGTGGCGTTAAGGCTTCTTGTGAAGCATAACTTTCCATATAATCGGTTCCAAAAATAGAAGCATTTGGAAACGAGTCATACATGTTTTTTATGGTTTCTAAAAAGTTTGGAAGCCAGAGGTCATCAGCATCTAACAAAGCAATTACAGTTCCAATTGCTTTTGAAATTCCATGATTTCGAGTAGCGGAAAGTCCTAAATTCTTTGAGTTTTCAATCAGTTGTATGCGTTTATCAGCATATTGTGAAACAACACTCATACTGTTATCTGTACTTGCATCATTTAACACAAGTAATTCAAAATCAGTAAAGCTTTGTCGCAACACACTATCAATCGTCTGTTGGATATAAGTTTCTTTATTATAAAGAGGAATTATTACTGAAAAAAACGGCATTATTGGGTGTCTAAGTGACAAAGATACGTTAATCTGTACAAGTCAAAAATAAACATGGAAGGATTGTTAGAAAGTAAGTTTTTCTCAAATCGTTTGTGAAACCATCGATACATGACCGCCAAAACATGATTGAAACCAAATTTCTTGACACGTGCAAACACTTTAGTAATTAAAATATCATTGTGTTCTATCAATCCATTTTTTAGGAATAAAATCAACACTTCAACCGATTCCATTGACTTGCGAATAAATTCTTTACTCGTATCCAATCCTAAATGATACACAGGATTGTGAATATGTGTCATATGAACTTTTGCGTGTTTCAAGTCGTTTGCAAACAAAGTATCTTCATGTCGCGCATTTGGAATATCTTCATTAAACTTTACCTTTTGAAAAACAGCTTTTTTAATCAGAAAACTTAAAGTTAAAAAACGTAAATATGAAGCTTCATTTCGTTGTTTTACTGTTAAAGCTTCGCGCTCTTTTCCGTAAACCCATCGCAGTACATTTTCTTGTTTAGGTTTCTCATTCTGATATAAAATTCCACCATAAATCACTTCCTTTTCATCAGAAATAGCGTCTATGTATTTTTTGATAAAATCTTTTTCTACGGGAATTACATCTGCATCCAAAAACAACAGCCAATCGTATGTAGCTTTTTGTGCCAATAAGTTCCGAATTCGACTACGACCTATATTTTCTGGTAAAACTTTATATGTTGCGTTTGAAAATGTGTTGATACGTTCGTTTTGCGAAATTGTTTCTTGATCGTTTGAGTGATCATCCAAACACAAAATTTCAAAAACACAATCGGTTTGTATGAGTTGTGTATGTATTTCTTCCACTAAAGTAGAAATATCATAATCGTATGTAGGGATGAGAATTGATAACATTATTTGGTAGGGTTAGCACCGTTTTAAAAAGACAAAAGCTCTAAGTTTTGTTGCAATACAAATGTTTCTTATAAAAGATGAAGTCTGTTTATTTTTAGATGAATTATACATTTTTTTGAACAACTTCAAACACTTTTCCTTCATCACATTTGAGCGTTTTAGAAGGATATTTTAGAATTAAAGCATAATCGTGCGTAGCCATTAAAATAGTACGACCACTTTTATTAATTTCTTGTAATACTTGCATGACTTCGATACTGGTTTGTGGATCTAAATTTCCAGTAGGTTCATCTGCAATAATCAGTTCAGGATCATTCAAGAGTGCGCGGGCAATGGCAATACGTTGTTGCTCGCCTCCAGAAAGTTGGTGGGGAAATTTGAAGTTCTTTGTTTTCATACCAACTTTATCTAAAACCTCATCAATCTTTGCTTGCATCTTTTCTTTATCTTTCCAACCAGTAGCTTTCAGGACAAACAATAAATTGTCTGCAACAGTTCGGTCTTGTAACAATTGAAAATCTTGAAAAACAATTCCTAACTTTCTACGTAAAAAAGGAATATCTTTTTCTTTTAATGTTTTCAGGTTAAAATCTACAATAGTTCCTTCGCCATCGGTTAAAGGCAAATCTCCATATAAAGTTTTCATAAAGCTACTTTTACCAGAACCCGTTTTTCCAATCAAATAGACAAAGTCACCTTTATTAATAGTAAGATTGATATCTGAAAGGATCAAGTTTTCACGTTGAAAAATAGAAACGTTTCTAAGACTGAGAATTTGCTCCATGAATAGTGTATGATTTAAATCGAATACACAAAGTAAACAATTAAACCGCAATACGAAAAACTAAAGTGAAGAAAAGCGAGATATTTATGATTCGTCAGAACGAAAGGAAATAGAATAATCTGTTAAAAAACCATTTGCGATAAGGAAAAATTTAAGCAAAACGGTAGAATATCTCAAACTTCGTTATCCAGAAGAATAAAAAAGTCGTTCCATAAATTTTTGAAACGACTTTTAAATATGTGTTTACACAATATGTCTTATTGTGGACATACACGTTCATCACTTTCACAAATATCTTGGCTTTCTACACAACCGTGTTTTGCACGTGTTGGACAATTATTTGCGTCTGTGTTTGGACATTCTGTATTTACAGATGTCATGCATGTAGCAACTTGTGTACCATCTGCATCAATAAATACACCACCTCTAATTGTTAGTGAAGAAATGATCGTTTTTTTAAGTCTAAGGTTTGTAATGTTCTTTTTTTTCATCGTAGAATAAATTTATATAATAACTTTTTGTTGATTAACAATAATAGCTAGGACAACCACCTAATCTTGAATCGCACATGTGATTTGAGCATGCTTTTACATATGTATTTGGTTTTGGACATGTATGCGTTAAATGTGAATCGTCTAAATCAGTGCCTCCACCAGTAATTTTATGTTCGAGATTTGAAATGCTCTTTTTGTTTAAGTGTAAACTTTTAACTTTCTGTTTTTTCATGAGTTTATGATTTTATGATTGTATGAGCATAAAACTAAGCGTAAACCCTTTGTAGTACAAGAATCATGAGTCGTGTTTTCATAAATACGACTCATTGTTTGTGCAGAAATTATGTTAAGAAAATACTAAATAACTCTTGTAAATTGTTTTTTAAATCAGATTCGTATAATTATCCCTAAAAACACACGTTATCTATCTATAAATACTAAATTTCTTCATCTATTAAAATTGGCGAAACACATATATTTACGTTAAGTTTGTAGAGAATAGAAATACAATCGCAATACATTGCAAATCTCATAAAACAACAAGATTCATGAGCAAAAAAAATCTTCAACTTATTCTATGTTTTGTGCTGTTATCTTTTCATCTATCGTATGCACAAAAAACAAAAGTGTATACACATGATTTAAAAGATTACAACGAAGCACTTCATTTGTATAATAGTAAACAATATCAGGCTTCCCAAGCTCTTTTTGATAGAGTAAAAGGAGCTACTTCCGATTATGAAACAGAAGCCAATTGCGCATATTATATTGCCAATTGCGCCGTTCGGTTAAATCAGCTTGGAGCTGATAGTATGATGGAAGATTTTGTGAAAAGATATCCGACAAGTACCAAACGAAACTCTGCATATATTGATGTTGCCGATTATTATTTTGAAAATGGTAAGTACGCTCGAGCGTTAAAATGGTACGATAAGTCAGGAGAAAATAACTTGACCAATTCGCAACGAGAAGAATATAATTTCAAAAAAGGATATGCTTATTTTACTTCAAAAAAGTATGAACAAGCAAAAACATATTTTCAAAAATTATTAGATTCTCCAAAATACGGATCGCAAGCAAAATATTATACTGGATACATTGCGTATCAAGAAGATAAATATGAAGAGGCAAACGAATATTTTGAAGGTGTTTCCGAAGAAGATGAATTCAATGAAAAGCTTTCCTATTTTAAAGCAGATATGAACTTCAAACTTGGAAACTTTCAAAAAGCGATTGATTTATCTAAGAAAGAATTGCCAAATGCTGATAGAAAAGAAATTTCTGAACTCAATAAGATTATAGGAGAAAGTTATTTCAATTTAAAACAATACAAAGAAGCAATTCCTTATTTAAAAGAATACAAAGGAAAGAAGAGAAGGTGGAATAACACAGATTTCTATCAATTAGGATATGCATATTATAAGCAAGAAGATTACGAAAATGCGATCAAACAATTCAATAAAATTGTGGATGGAAGTAATTTTGTAGCACAAAACGCTTATTACCATTTAGGAGAATGTTACTTAAATACAGATAAGAAACAACAAGCATTGAATGCTTTTCGTAATGCTTCGCAAATGGATTTTGATTTGAAAATTCAAGAAGACGCAGGATTGAATTATGCACGATTGAGTTATGAAATTGGAAATCCTTATGAAAGTGTTCCTTCTGTCTTAACATCTTATTTAAAGAAATATCCAGATACTGAACATCAAGCAGAATTGGAAGAATTGTTAGTAAGTTCATACATTACATCAAAAGATTACGAAGCAGCATTAAATCTGCTAGAAGCAAGTAAAAAATATAGCGATAAAGCAACGTATCAAAAAGTAGCGTTTTATAGAGCAATTGAATTATTCAACGATAGTAAATATCAAGAAGCATTAGATTTCTTTGAAAAATCGTTAAAAGAAAACGAATCTTCAGAATACACGGCAAGAGCTACTTTCTGGAAAGCTGAAACAAACTACTTATTAGATAATTATGATTTGGCTCTAGAAGGTTTCAAATCGTTTGCTAATGCAAATATCACAGACACAGAAGAAGCACAAACTATCGATTATAATTTAGCATACACGTATTTCAAACAAAAAGAATATACAAGTGCAATTTCGAATTTTGAAAAGTTTGTAACTAATAATCCTGACGACAAAGGACGTGTAAATGATAGTTACCTACGTTTAGGAGATAGTCATTTTGTAATGAGTAAATACAATGATGCCATCAAAGCGTATGACAAAGCAATAGCGATGAAAGGTGTTGATGAAGATTACGCATTTTTCCAAAAAGCAATCAGTTATGGATTTACAGGAAAAACAAACACAAAAATTTCTGAATTAGATAAATTCACAAAAAAATATAAAAAATCAACCTTACGAGATGATGCTTTATACGAATTAGGAAATACCTATATCAACGAAGGAAATACTGAAAAAGGACTGAATGCATATGCAGAAATGGTGGAAGATTATCCAAAAAGTTCATATGTTCCTAAAACAATGTTGAAGCAAGGACTTATCAATTATAATGAAGGTAAAAACCAAGTGGCTTTGACAAAATTTCGATCAGTAGTAGCGAAGTTTCCAAATACAGAAGAAGCAATTCAGGCTGTCGCTACAGCGAAATTAATCTATGTAGAATTAGGACAAGTAGAAGTGTATGCAAATTGGGTGAAAAATCTTGATTTTGTAGATGTAACTGATGCTGAGTTAGACAAAGCAACCTACGAATCTGCAGAACAGCAATTCATCCAAAACAATACAGACAAAGCTATTGAAGGATTTGAAAAATATGTACAGCAATTTCCAAACGGATTGAATGCCGTTAAAGCTAATTTTTACCTTGCACAATCGTATTTCAGTAAAGGCGAAACGCAAAAAACAATTCCACATTACGAATATGTATTACAAAACGAGCGTAATGAATATACGGAACAAGCGTTGGCAAGATTAGCTCAAGTACTATTAGAAACAGACAATTATACAAAAGCAATTCCAGTACTAAAACGTTTGGAAGAAAGCGCCGATTTCCCACAAAACGTAACCTTTGCACAATCAAACTTAATGAAAGCAAATTACGAGTTGGACAATTATGATACAGCCGTAAGTTATGCAGAAAAAGTATTGGCAAACGATAAAGTAGACAATCGAATTAAAAGTGATGCGCATGTAATTATTGCTCGCTCTGCTATTGCAACCAATAACGAAGACAAAGCAAAAGAAGCATATGCGGAAGTTCAAAAAATTGCTACAGGAAAACTAGCGGCAGAAGCATTATATTATGATGCTTACTTTAAGAACAAAGAAAATGATTACGATGGATCAAATACTGTGGTTCAGAAATTGGTGAAAGACTATTCTAGTTACAAGCAATTTGGCGCTAAAGGATTAATCATCATGGCTAAAAACTTCTATGCTTTAGAAGACGCGTTCCAAGCAACGTATATTTTAGAAAGTGTCATTAAAAACTTTATAAGTTATCCAGATGAAGTCGCTGAAGCGGAAGCTGAGTTAGCAAAAATTAAAACAGCAGAAGCAAAACGTAATTCGTCAGTGACACCAACTGAAAAAGAAGACGACGGTAACTAAAAGTAAAGCGAGACATTGAAATCAAACACAAACACACAAAGCAAGCAACATATGCGACACCAAATATTAAAATCAACGTTTATAGTAGCGATATTTTTTATAGCGAATTTGGCGACTGCTCAAGATAAAGACAAGGAAAAAGATAAAGAAGAAACCATTGGAACAGAAGTTGTAAACGTGGTAAAACCATATACGCCTTCCGTTTCTGACGCTTTCAAAATCAAACAAACTCCTTCGTTGAACGATAAAGAAACAGGTACAAAAAAAGAAATTAAGTACGCTATTTTTTCGTTTCCTGTGGCATCAACATTTACACCTGCTAAAGGAAAAGCAGAAGTATTAAAAAAAGTAAAACGAGAAAAACTATACAATACGTATGTATCACTTGGTTTAGGAAATTACAATACGGCTGCGCTTGATTTTTATACAAGTAGAGCCATTAGTAGAGATGAAACTTTTGATATTTCCTTACGTCATCACTCATCGCAAGGTGGAATTGACGGAGTAGAATTAGATGATAAATTCTTTGATACAAAGCTTGATTTAGCATATATAAATAGAAGTAGAGACTTATCGTGGAAAGGTAAACTTGGATATCAGCACCAAATCTATAATTGGTATGGCTTGCCAGAAGGAATTACGCTTACGCCAACTCAGATTGATGGAATTAGTGAACAACAAACCTATCACAATATTTACGTAGGCGGAGATGTAAAAATGGACGATTCTTTCTTTAATGGAGGAAAAGTATTGTATCGCAGAATGTTTGATGCATTTAGTTCAGGTGAAAACAGATTGATCTTACAACCAGAATTTGAAGTAGAAATTGCTGGTGAGTTGATTAAAACTTTAGTTGATGTTGATTATGTTGGCGGAACTTTTGAAAACAACTTTGCAGGAACTGGAAGCATTGATTATAGTATTCTAAAAGCAGGAATCTCGCCGAGTTTAGTCATTCTTCGTGATGATTTAACAGTGAATTTTGGCGCTGGAATCTATGTTGGTTTAGACACAGAAAACAGTGAAAACGATATCTATATTTATCCAAGAATTACTGCACAATACAGACTTAACGGTGATAACGTAATTGCATATGGTGGAGTAGAAGGTGATTTAAGACAAAACTCATACTACGACTTTGTACAAACAAATTACTTTGTCTCGCCAACATTGGGAATTGCTCCAACAGATCAGCAGTATAATGGATACCTAGGAATCAAAGGAAAACTAACATCTAATGTAAGTTACAATGCAAGAGCTTCATACATGTCAGAAAAAGGAAAAGCTTTATTCAAAGTAAATCCGTTCAGTCCTTCATCAATTTCTGAAAATGGATATACCTACGGAAACTCGTTTGGAGTTGCTTATGATGATGTAACTACTATTGGTGTATTTGGAGAAATTAATGTTGATATTACAAGCAACTTTAAATTTGGCGCTAAGGCGGAATACTTCAATTACAGTACTGACCAGCAAGAAGAAGCCTGGAACTTACCAGAATTAGAAGCTTCTATTTTTGCAGACTATCAAATTACTGAAAATTGGTTTGCTGGCGCGAATATTTTCTTTATTGGTGAACGAAAAGATCAAATCATTAATCCTGGAGGAATTATTGTACCAATGCCTGTGACGGTTACTTTAGATAGTTTTATTGATGTAAATGCACATGTAGGATATCGTTTCAATGACAGATTATCAGCATTTGTAAAAGCAAACAATATTGCAAACCAAGATTACCAACGTTGGGTAAACTTTCCTGTACAGCAATTTCAAATTATGGGAGGAGCAACGTATAAATTTGATTTTTAAATTAAAAGACAACAATATATTTTAAAGGCGTTTCAATCACATGAAACGCTTTTTTTGTGAATTTCTCTCAGATCAATAATAGAATCAGAAAAAACATTTTAAAAATTGTATTTTTAGTTCCTCAAAACGTCTCTTCGAGTGATTTTCGCAATGAAATGAAGAAGATTATATCGAGAAGTGCTATGAAATTCGTTTTGTTTCTCAAACTATAAAATTAATCCAAAATGCAAAAACTAACCATTTTCCTTTTACTCATTATAGTATGCTTTTCTTGTGCTGAAAAAGAACAAGTAGATATGATTCTTACCAATGCCAAAGTGTATACTGTTGATGCCCAATTCTCCAATGCAGAAGCGTTTGCCATAAAAGACGGAAAATTTGTTGCGGTTGGAACTACGGAAGAAATTCAAGGTAAATATGAAGCTTCGGAAACTTTAAATGTTAATGGAAATACCATTCTTCCTGGTTTTATAGATGCGCATTGTCATTTTTACGGTTTAGGATTAAATAAACAAAGTGTTGACTTGATTGGAACAAAAAGTTATGATGAAGTTATTGAACGTATTGTCGCTTTTCAAAAAGAAAAAAGTACACCTTTCATAATTGGTAGAGGTTGGGATCAAAACGATTGGGAAGTTAAAGAATTTCCAACCAAAGAACGTTTAGATGTATTATTCCCTGATACGCCAATAGCATTAACTCGTGTAGATGGTCATGCGTATTTAGTGAATCAAAAAGCACTAGATATGGCAGGAATTACGTCAGAAACGAAAATAGAAGGTGGAGAAATTCAACTTAAAAACGGAAAACTAACAGGAATCTTAGTAGACAATCCAATGGATTTGATCGATAAAGTAATTCCACAACCAAATCGTACACAACAAATTCAAGCTTTACAAGATGCGCAAACAGAATGTCTTTCTTATGGATTAACAACTGTTAATGATGCTGGTTTAAATAGAGATGTTATCAATCTAATTGATAGCCTTCAAAAAGCTGAAGCATTAAAAATTCGTATGTATGCTATGATTAGCAATACACCTGAAAATGTTGAATATTACATCAACAAAGAACCGTATAAAACAGATTATTTAAATGTGCGATCGTTCAAAGTATATGGAGATGGAGCTTTAGGTTCGCGTGGTGCCGTTTTAAAAGAATCGTATACTGACAAAGAAAATCATTTTGGAGCAATGGTAATCAGTCCGGAAGAATTATCAAAATTAGCCGCAAGAATAGCAAAAACAAAATATCAGATGAATACGCACGCTATTGGTGATTCAGCAAATTATCAAGTATTAAAAACCTATGCGAAAGTATTGGAAGGACAAACCAATCGTCGTTGGAAAATAGAACATGCGCAAGTTATTGACGAACCAGATTTTGAGATATTTAAAAATGAAAACATCATCCCATCTGTACAGCCAACGCATGCAACAAGTGATATGTATTGGGCAGGCGATCGCTTAGGAGAACATCGTGAAAAAGGTGCATATGCCTACAAAAAATTATTAAACTTATCAGGAAAAGTTGCTTTAGGAACTGACTTTCCTGTGGAATATGTAAGTCCGTTTAAAACCTTTTATGCTGCTGTTGCCAGAAAAGACTCAAAACACTATCCTGAAGGTGGTTATCAAAAAGAAAACGCTTTGTCTCGCGAAGAAACACTCAAAGGAATGACTATCTGGGCAGCATATAGCAATTTTGAAGAGAACGAAAAAGGAAGTATAGAACCTGGAAAATTTGCAGATTTTATCATTCTTGATCAAAATATCATGGAAATTCCAGAGAATGATATCTTAAAAGCGACCGTTAAATCTACATACATTGCTGGGAAAAAAGTGAAGTAAGTAAAATGCATAGCGAGATAAGACAAGAGTACATAAAGCGAATACATTATGTTTTAGATTTCATCGAAAAAAATCTAGACACAGAACTATCGCTAGAAAAACTATCTCAAAAAGCGCACTATTCATCATATCACTTTCACAGAATATTTTTAATAATTGTTGGTGAAAACTTAAATGAATATATCAATAGAAAACGAATAGAGCGTATTGCTTCAATTTTATTGGTAGATGTCAAAAGACCTATCAAAGAGCTTGCTTATATCTATGGGTTTAACAGTGATAGTTCATTATCAAGATCATTTAAAAAATATTATGGAGTCAGTCCGACTACATTTAAATCTGAAGGAAAAAAAATACTTAGCAAGATTGGTATAGAATCTCTATCAATTGAAAAATACATTTGCAGCATTACTAACATTAAAAAATGGACTGATATGAATGCTCAAATCACAGTAAAACAATTGCAAGAAATAAAGCTCGCTGGTATCATGCGTATAGGAGCCTTTGAAAAAATTGGTGAAAGCTATCAAAAATTAATGGAATGGGGATACAATCATCATGTGTTAGATACATCAAACTTTAAAGCCATTACTATTTATCATGACAATCCAAATATTACTCAAATCTCCAAAGTAAGACACAGTGCTTGTGTAACAATTAACAAAGCCATAAAAGCGGAAGGAGAAATCAGGCCGCTTGCAATACAAAAAGGTAATTATGTCATTGGAAATTTTACCATTGATGCGAACGAATTTCCAAAAGCATGGAAAAGCTTATCTGTATGGATCATGGAAAACGGGTATGAATTTAGAGATGGAGATTATTTTGAAATATATCTAAACGATCATGAAACACATCCTAAAAAGAAATTTATAGTAGATATCTGTATTCCTATTGAACAGACGAAAACATCAAACACAAAAAGTTTAGCGAACAACAAAAGTAAAACTACGAATGTTTCTGAAAAACTCGATTATCATGATTTGATAGCGTACATGAAAAGTATCAGAACATTTTTTATCAATGAGTACGATTCTGAATTTACATTTGGAGCTATTTATCAGGGTAAAAAGGACTTTTCATACTTTTCACTAACTACGGAAGAATTAAAAAAGCAAAAATTAAAATTTGTAATCATTTTTAACCATAAAAAAATGTGTTTCAGCATCTGTTTATCAGGACAAAATAAAAGTATTCGAAAAAAATACTGGGAAATGTTCAAAAACAGTAATTGGAATCACTATCATTTAGCAGCATCAATAGATGAAAGTTTATCAATTATGGATTCATTAATAGTAGAGAATCCTGACTTTGAAGATATGCAGAAACTACTTGCACAAATTGAAATTGAGTCGTTTAAATTTATAAACGAAATAAGAGCTATTCTAGAATAAAAAACTACTAAAAGAAAAAACTCAGAAACCTAAAGGTTTCTGAGTTCTTTAAATAACCAATAATAACAATAAATAAAGAATAATTAAAAACTAAACGGTACAGCGACACTAATATTGTCCCATGCTAGTATCATGCTAGTACCATCAGTTTCTTTTTTGAATGCAATAGAAAAATATTCTACCTCATCCGTATTTTGAACAGGAACGTCTAAACGGGCAACATCCTTATCTTGATCATAATAATAAGAGCCCCAAACGTCCGTGTCTGAATTTATAATAATTGTCCAAGATTTTTTCCCAGGAATAGTGAACAGTGTATACGTTCCAGCTTTGATTTCTTGTTCACCTAGTTTTACATCTTGAAAAAATGTAACTTCGGTAGCTTCATTTGCACCAGTTCTCCAAATTTTACCATAAGGAACTAAGTTTCCAAAAATAGAACGACCTTTCTTTTGTGGTCTTCCATATAAAACTTTGACAACAGGTGGCGCATTTCTTTGAGCTTTGAAATAGCTAATATCATGCGGACTTTTATCGATGTCACTAAATTTCTGTGCAGAAACATTAATAGTAAACAACATTATTAAGGATAAAATGCATGTCGTTATTATGTGCTTTTTCATGGTGCAAACTTTTCGATATAAATTTAGTAAAACTTATTCTTAGCATAATGTTAAACTTTTGTTTAAGATGTTAAAATTATAAATCAACAAGTAAAACTGAATCGAACAAGAAACTGTGAATTTTACTAATGGATGAATACTTATATGTGATTTTTATATTTTGAAAGTTAATGACTGTATTTAAGCTTTTATATTTTCAATTGTCATTAAAAATGTTATTTATAGTTTAAAATTGTAACCATAAAGCAACTTTGTGTTTTTAAAATGAAAGTTTAAATTCATATTTGTACTGTAATTATAACATGAAAAAAAGAAAAATATTATGTGTGGAATTGTATGTGCCTTTGATTTAAAGGAAAAAGCAGAAGTCTTAAGACCTCAACTTTTAGAAATGTCGAAAAAAATTCGTCACCGTGGCCCAGATTGGAATGGAATTTATAGTTCGGAAAAAGCAATCCTAGCGCACGAACGCCTTGCGATTGTAGATCCAGCTTCTGGAAAGCAACCATTATTTAGTGAAGATAAACAATTAGTATTGGCTGCTAACGGCGAAATATACAATCATAGAGAGTTACGTAAGCAATTTGAAGGTTCATATAACTTTCAAACGCAATCTGATTGCGAAGTAATTCTAGCACTATACAAAGAAAAAGGAAGCACTTTTATAGATGAATTAAACGGAATCTTCGGATTTGCTATATATGATGAAAAACAAGATTCGTACTTAGTAGCCAGAGATCACATGGGAATCATTCCATTATATATAGGTTGGGACAAAAAAGGAACTTTCTATGTTGCTTCAGAATTAAAAGCCTTAGAAGGAGTTTGTAGTAAAATAGAAGTATTTCCTCCAGGACATTATTTAGATAGTACAATAGGCGAGTTAAAACAATGGTACCAACGCGATTGGATGGAATATGAAGCCGTAAAAGAAAATCAAACAAGTATTGATACTTTACGTGAAGCATTGGAAGCTTCTATTCACAGGCAATTAATGTCTGATGTGCCTTATGGTGTATTGCTTTCTGGTGGATTGGATTCTTCAATCACATCTGCAGTAGCAAAAAAATATGCGCAAAAACGTATTGAAACAGACGATACAAGTGAAGCTTGGTGGCCACAATTACATTCGTTCTCTATCGGATTGGAAGGTTCTCCAGATTTAGAAGCAGCTCAAAAAGTAGCAGATCATATTGGAACCGTACATCACGAAGTAAAATTCACCATTCAAGAAGGTTTAGATGCGATAAAAGATGTAATCTATCATTTAGAAACTTATGATATTACAACAGTTCGCGCATCAACTCCAATGTACTTATTGGCAAGAGTAATAAAATCTATGGGAATCAAGATGGTATTATCTGGTGAAGGTGCTGATGAAATCTTTGGAGGCTACTTATACTTCCACAAAGCACCAAGCGCAGAAGAATTGCACAAAGAAACGGTACGTAAATTAGATAAACTCTATCAATACGATTGCTTACGTGCAAACAAATCATTAGCCGCTTGGGGAATTGAAGGCCGTGTGCCTTTCTTAGATAAAGAATTTATGGATGTTGCTATGAGCATCAATCCACAAGACAAAATGATTAACGGTGAACGTATGGAAAAGTGGGTTTTACGTAAAGCTTTTGAATCCTACTTACCAGAAAGTGTTGCTTGGAGGCAAAAAGAACAATTTAGTGATGGTGTAGGATACAGTTGGATAGATACCTTAAAAGAATTGGTAGAAAGTGAAGTGTCTGACGAACAATTGGCAAATGCAAAATACCGTTTCCCGCTTCAAACACCAAGAGCTAAAGAAGAATATTACTACCGTAGTATTTTTGAAGAGCATTTCCCGTCAGAAACAGCTTCGTTAACAGTACCATCAGTTCCCTCTGTAGCATGTAGTTCAGTAACTGCTTTAGAATGGGATGAATCATTCAAAAACATGAACGATCCATCTGGAAGAGCTGTGGCAAATGTACATGAAGAAGCATATTAAAAAGTACACATATTTTTCTTACAATAGTTTTCAAAAAGCATCTTAATCTAAGTATTAGGATGCTTTTTCATGTTTCAAATATTATAATTTATCAGAATTAATGTACGTTCCTACAAAAAAAAGAAATAAAGCGTATGATAATTCTTTAACATTGAGAATATTATATACATTTGTTAGAAAACCCTAGCTAAACTAAACTATGAAAAAGTATATTGCATATCTCTTAATGGCATTTATGCTGTTTAACTGTAGTGACGATGATGCTCCAGTAAACTTAGCAGAAGTAGAAATATTATCTGTAAGTGAATTTGTAAACAATAGTATTCCTGTTACAAGTAGAATTATATCACAAGGAGAAGATGCCATTCAAGAACGTGGTATCTGTTGGAGTACAAGTGCTAACCCTACAACAAGCGATAACACAGCAATTGATGAATCTGCACAACCGCAATACATAGTTAATGCAAGTAATTTAGAAGTAAACACAACATATTACATTAGAGCATATGCCATAAACAGTGCAGGAACTTCTTACAGTGAGCAAGAAGAAGTGAGTACACATTTACCAGAAGTTATAACTGTTAATATAACTAATATAACATCAAATTCTATAGCTATAGTCGGGGAAGTTGTCAATCAGGGATCAACTGTCGTTACTGAGCGTGGTATTAGTTGGAGTACAACTCCAAACCCAACAATAGAAGGGAGCTATATGGCAGAAGGTAACGGAGAAGGAGCATATATAGTTAATATTGATGATTTAGAACAAAACCAAATCTATTATATTCGAGCATATGCCATCAATAGTATAGGAATTTCTTATGGAAATGAAATAGAGTTCAATAGTAATCTACCAGTTGTCAATACAACAGCGATTACAAATATATCAGATGTTTTAGTAGAGAGTGGAGGAGAAGTTATAGACGAAGGTGGAACAGCAGTAATAGCAAAAGGTATTTGCTGGAGTACAACTCCCAATCCTACAATTGACAATAGCATTACTAACGATGGTGCAGGAATAGGCGAATACACAAGTAATATTACTGGTGTCACAGTAAACACAAATTATTATGTTCGCGCATATGCTACAAACAGCAGTGGAACTATGTATGGTAATGAAATAGAATTTAATACAAATTTACCAGAAGTAAATACTGCTGCAATTACCAATATTACCGGAATCTCTGCGGAAAGTGGAGGAGAAGTAACAAATGAAGGTGGAGCAAGTGTAACGGCAAAAGGAATCTGTTGGAGTACAACACCAAATCCAACAATTACAGATAATGCAACCAATGACGGAGACGGAATAGGAACATTTACAAGTACACTAACTGGGTTGATAGAAAATGAAACGTATTATGTACGTGCATATGCAACAAATAATATTGGTACCGCTTACAGTGATGAAGTAGAATTTGTATCCAATGCATGTAGTTCAGCAAATATAACGGCTGAAGCAATTATACTATCAACTCAACAAGAAGTTGATGATTTTAATTATTCTTCGGTCGGGAGTTTAATTATAGAGAATACTTCCTCCATTACAGACTTATCTCCCTTGTCATGCTTAACATCGATAGAAGTGTATTTGCGAATCATAAACAACTCTAACTTAACTTCATTAACAGGTTTAGAAAACCTTCAAGAGATTGGATGGGGAATAACTATTGAAAATAACCCAGTATTAACTTCAATTAATTTAGAAAATGTAGTCTCAATTACCAACAATGTTTCGTTTGTGTATATAGAAGATTTTCCAATGACATTATCAATAAAAAATAATACTAATTTAATAACTGTAAGTATGCCTAGTCTTTCAGGTGGTCTTGGAGATGCAGAAATTGAAGATTGCGTTAATTTAACAACAATAGAACTACCTTTAACAGGTGGAGGACTAGGGTTTGATTTAAGAAACCTCCCTTCTTTAGTAAATTTAAATATAGACAATTTAACTAATATAGGAGCAGCAACTATTAATGGTAATGCTATTGGCGGTATGTCTATCTCAAATACTGGTTTAGTGAATTTAGATGCATTTGTTAGTTTTGAACGTAGTAGTAGATATTTTTCTATAACCAATAATCAACAGCTTCAGAATATAGATGGTTTAAGTAATGCTCTTATTAGAACTGAAGGATTAAATGTTTCTGGGAATCCTCTATTAACAAACCTCAATGGTTTAGCTTCTGCTACAACTTTGAATGAATCTTCTTTAGGTATTTCTAATAACGCTTCATTAACAAATATAGATGGTGTTAGTAATTTTTTGGGAGGCTCTTTGTATACTGTATACATATCTAATAATGATTCTTTGGCAAACGTAGATGTAATGAGTGCTCTTGGAGGTTGTACTTACGGAGGAGTTACTGTTGAAAATAATAATGTATTAACAGATTTATGTGGACTCACTAATTATGCAAATGCATTAATTAACAATAATGACATGTATGGACCTTGTATATTGAACCTTTCAGGCAACGCCTACAATCCTTCTCCGCAAGACATTGTAGATGGAAATTGTTCGCAGTAAAGAAAACGATTTTTGGAATTTACAAAACCAACAACCCTAACTAAACTAAACGATGAAAAAATATATTGCATACCTTTTTATGGCTTTCATACTTTTTAACTGTAGCGAAGATGAAGCTTCTTTACAAGAACTCGCAGAAGTACAAATTACAAATGTGAACGATGTTACTGTGGATGCTGCTCAAGTTACCTCAGAAGTCATTACGAATGGTGGTACAACAATTACTTCACGAGGTATTTGTTGGAGTACCACGCAAAACCCTACAACAAATGATGATACTACTAGTAACGGAACAGGAACAGGAGTCTATACTAGTAACATAACAAATTTAGTTCCTAACAGTACGTATTACATCAGAGCATATGCTATAAATGCTACAGGAACTGCATATAGCGAACAAGAAGAACTTAGTACTAATTTACCAGAAGTAAATGCTGCTGCAATTACCAATATTACTGGAACCTCTGCGGAAAGTGGAGGAGAAGTAACAAATGAAGGTGGAGCAAGTGTAACGGCAAAAGGTATTTGCTGGAGCACGAGCCCCAATCCAATAACCACAGATAATGTAACCAATGACGGAGACGGAATAGGAACATTTACAAGTACATTAACTGGGTTGACAGAAAATGAAACGTATTATGTGCGTGCGTATGCAACAAATAATATTGGTACCGCTTACAGTGATGAAGTAGAATTCAGTACCAACTTGCCATCTGTTACAACCAATACAATCACATATCTTTCAGTTGATTCTTCAGAAGCAGAAGTAGAAGTAGAAGCAGAAGTCACAGATGAAGGTACAACAGAAGTTACAGAGCGAGGAATCACTTGGAGTACGAGTCCAAACCCAACAATTGATGGAGATTATCTAATTTCTGGTCAGGGAGCAGGTACTTTCAATACCACAATAGATAACTTAGAGATTGACCAAACGTATTACATTCGTGCATATGCAATAAATAGCATTGGAATTATGTATGGAAATGAAATAGAATTTTTACCGAGTTCTTGTGGTCTTGCCAATGAAACCGAAGGTACAGTTACGCTTTCTACGCAAGATGATGTTGATAATTTTAACTACTCTTCAGTAGGGAGTTTAATTATAGAAAATAGTTCTTCTATTACAAATATATCCTTACCATGCTTAACTAAAATAGATTATATATTAGAAATTAAAAATAATCCTAATCTAACTTCAATCAATTTAGAGGGTTTAACTTCTCTAGCAAGTAGAGCTAATGAATTGGATGACGGTGAACTAAATCATTATCCTACTACATTGGATATTGATAATAATCCTGCTCTAACGAATATCAATATGCCTAATCTTTCTGGATTCATAGGGATAGTTGATGTTAAGAATTGTGCTAATTTAACCACATTAGAATTGCCTTTGGTAGAGCAAGCATATATCTTATCGATAAAGAATATGCCATCTTTGAATACTCTAAATGTAGATAGCTTATCGTTAGTTGGATCAATACAAGTTTTTGGTTTTTCTTATGGAGGAATAAGAATTATAGGAACAAATTTGTCTAATGTAGATACATTTGCGAGTCTACAGTCTGGTGTTATGAGATATTTAACGTTAAAAGACAATCCTTCCCTTCAAAATCTTAATGGTTTTAATACTTCAAGCGTAGCAATCGAATTTTTAGATATATCTGGGAATCCTCTATTGACTAACCTTGATGGACTAGCTTCCATTAATCGATATGATGAAGTATATTTAAAGATAAGTGATAATGATGCGCTTGTAAATATAGATGGAATTGCTAACTACACATCAGTGAATGTATATTCTGTAGAGATATCGGATAATAATTCTTTGGCAAATTTAAATGGATTAAGTAATATAGACGAATGTTTACTTCATGGGTTGGTGGTAGTAAATAATAGCACTTTATCTGATTTATGCGGATTGACAGCACACGCATACGATTATCTGCAAAATCAAAGTAATCCTTATTTAGATCCTTGTAATTTACAAATATCTGGTAATGCCTACAATCCTTCTCCGCAAGATATTGTAGATGGAAACTGTTCGCAGTAAAGAAAACGATTTTTGTAATTTACAAAACCAACAACTCTAACTAAACTAAGCTATGAAAAAATATATTGTATACCTCTTAATGATTTTTGTATTATTTAATTGTAGTGACGATGATGCTCCTACACAAGAACTCGCAGAAGTACAAATTACCAATGTAAGTGACGTTACTGTGGATGCTGCTCAAGTTATCTCAGAAGTTATTACGAATGGTGGTACAACAATTACTTCGCGAGGTATTTGTTGGAGTACCACGCAAAACCCTACAATAAATGATGATACTACTAACAACGGAACAGGAACAGGAGTCTATACTAGTAATATAACAAGTTTAGTTCCTAACAGTACGTATTACATCAGAGCGTATGTTATAAACGCTACAGGGACTGCATACAGCGAACAAGAAGAACTCAGTACAAATTTACCAGAAGTAAATATTGCTGCAATTACCAATATTACTGGAACCTCTGCGGAAAGTGGAGGAGAAGTAACAAATGAAGGTGGAGCAAGTGTAACGGCAAAAGGTATTTGCTGGAGCACGAGCCCCAATCCAATAACCACAGATAATGTAACTAATGACGGAGACGGAATAGGAACATTTACAAGTACATTAACTGGGTTGACAGAAAATGAAACGTATTATGTGCGTGCGTATGCAACAAATAATATTGGTACAGCTTACAGTGATGAAGTAGAATTTGTATCCAATGCATGTATTTCAGCTAATGTAACGACTGAAACAATAACATTATCAACGCAACAAGAAGTTGATGATTTTCACTATTCTTCTATTGGTGGTTTAATTATTATGAATACTAATATTACAGATTTATCTCCTTTGTCATGTTTAACATTACTTGATGGAGGTTTGACTATTGTTAATAATTCAAATTTAGTATCACTGACAGGCTTAGAAAATATTACAGCTATTAATGGTTACATAAACATATCAAACAATAGTTCATTGGAAAGCATTCATTTAGATAATTTCATGTCAGTTAATAGTGGAAATACCTATTGGGAAGATGCTTCTCCTACTTTTGTCATAAATGGTAACACTAATTTGTTGAGTATTAATATGCCTAATTTAGAAGGTTTTGGAGGTGCGCTAGTAATTGAATCTAATAGTATTTTAACTTCTATTAATATGTCATCCTTAAACAGTTTAACTGTTTTAAGAATCTCTGGAAACACACAATTATCAAGTACTAATTATAGTAGTCTAAGTAATGTTGGAACTGTTGCTGTAGGAAATGGTAGTTTAAGAGGAGTATTTACAATAAATGGTACACAATTAACAAATCTTGATGGTTTTGGAGGTTTATCTAGTACTGCTTTGCGAAGTTTTACAATAGCAAATAATCCATTACTGGAAAACGTAAATATGCTTTCTAATGCTTCAATAAGATCGACAAATATGGTTTTAGTAAACAATGACGCATTGGTAAACATTCAAGGACTAAGTAATACTGGAACTGTTTATGAAGAGATTTCTCTAGTGATTGATAGTAATGATGCCTTAACAAATATAGATGGAGCTAGTAACTTTTTAGGAGGTTTATTGTATTCTGTAAATATATCTAATAATGATGCTTTGACAAATGTAGATGTAATGAGTGCTCTTGGAGGTTGTATTTACGGAGGAGTTACTGTTGAAAATAATAATGTGTTAACAAATTTATGTGGACTCACTAATTATGCAAATGCATTAATTAACAATAATGATATGTATGGACCTTGTATATTGAACCTTTCTGGCAACGCATACAATCCTTCTCCGCAAGATATTGTAGACGGAAACTGTTCGCAGTAAATATATTTTGTAATCAAAGTAAAATCGCAAGAGAAATTTTATCTTTAAAAGATGAAACTACAACTTGCCATACAAGATTTTGAACTTCCGTTGAAAAATCCCTTTACGATTTCGCGGTATACGGTGACGGTTCAAAAAACAGTGGTGGTCTCAATTACAGATGGAAATTTTACAGGATATGGGGAAGCTACTGTAAATCCATATTACAATAGTACTATACAAAGTTTGAAAGCTTCTGTAGCAAGTGTTCAGAGTATTTTTGAAGTATTAGAAGAAAATCTACATCCAGAAAAACTCTGGCAACAATTACAACCTTTACTAACTCATAATTATTTTGCGCTTTGCGCGATAGATTGTGCTTATTGGGACTTGTATGCCAAACAACAACAAAAACCATTGCGTAGATTTTGGAGTAAGCACGATCTAAACCTTCCCAAGACGAACTTTACTATTGGAATCGATTCTATAGAAAGAATGCAAGCAAAAATTCAACAAACACCATGGCCTATCTACAAAATAAAGCTTGGAACTAAGAACGATATCAAAATCATACAAGAACTCCGAAAAGTAACAAATGCTATTTTCAGAGTAGATGCCAACTGCGCGTGGACAGTAGAAGAAACTCTAAAAAATGCTCAAATTCTCAAACAATACAATGTTGAATTCATAGAGCAACCACTGCAAGCCGACAATTGGAAAGGCATGAAAACACTCAAAGAAAAAAGTGTATTGCCAATCATTGCAGACGAAAGTTGTCAGAAACTAGAAGACGTTCAAAAATGTTCAGAAGTTTTTCATGGAATCAATATCAAATTGATGAAATGTGGTGGCATTACACCTGCATTAGAAATGATTCAAATCGCGAAAGCTAAAAAAATAAAAATCATGGCTGGTTGTATGACAGAATCTTCTATCGGAATTTCAAACCTAACACAACTAGCGCCTTTACTCGATTACATAGATGCGGATGGAGCATTATTGTTAAAAAATGATATTGCCCGCGGAGTTACATTCAAAAATGGAGAAATCATATACACTTCAAAAAATGGTTCTGGAGCTAAAATGTGCTAAAAAGTCTTGTGAAAAGTAAATTCAGACGTAAAGTTATATGAAACAAAAACGCTCAAAGCTTATAAACTCTGAGCGTTAAATTCTTATATAAAAAAATAATTATTGCTTTATAAACTTCTTAGTAGTTGTAGCACCAGTTTCAGTTTCTAATGTTATAAAATACATTCCTTGTTGTAAACTAGCAACAGAAATTCTTGGAGTTGTTACACTAGCGTTGAAAACATTTCGTCCTTGCGTATCTACAATAGAAACATTTTTAACTACCTGATCATTAGTTGAGGTGATAGTTATAAAATCTTTCGCAGGATTTGGATACAACTGAAAACTAGAAGCTTCAATAGTATTTCTAGAAAGTGTTACAGCGGTATTACGCTCATAAGTTTCCGTAGTTTGATTTACTCCTAAAAATGCAGAAACAACGGTTGCATTATTATATCTAAAAACAAGATTGTCTGCAGTATCGTCATAATAATAATAAGTAGTTTGTGTCAACGTTCCTATATCATTAAAAATAGGAGGAATGCTAAGACTTGCTGTTTGGTCAACACGCAAACGCGTTACTTGTGCCGAATAATCAGGAAATGTAGGGTCAGGAATTGTTAAAGTTCCGTAAGCATCTACAGTTGCTATTACGGTTCCAGAAAAAGTTCCATTAGCTCCTTGAAAGGAGAAAGTTCCAGAAACAGGTCCTGAATTATTGGCATTAAAATTTAAAGGGAATAATCCAATAAAAGCATTTGTTGTGCTATAGTTTAAAACAATGTCTCCTTGAGATACTCCTGTAAAATAAGTACCACTTACATCTTCTCTCAAATAGGCATTACTTACAATAGGTGGCATTCCTTGTGTAGTAATGGTCAATACTTCGGTAGTTCCTGGGAATGTAGCTAACTCTGTAGCAGTTGGAGCAGCATATGTATCTATATTTGTTCCAGCAGCTGTTAAATTATTAAAAGTCCAAACAGCATTCATACCACTCGGTGACTGATCTAGAGGCGTTGAAGGAATTACAATAGTAAAATCGGTATTAGGATCACTACTAAAAGAAGAAATAGTTTGTGAATAGGTTGCGAAACTAAAAAATAACGCAACTAAAAGTAATTTTGTTTTCATTGATCAATATTTAGTAAAATAATTGTTAGTAATGTAAAACTACTAAAAACATGCTATGAGAAGTGTTAATAAGCGTTTTTTCTTTACAAAAAAGATCCAAAGTAAGAGTTTTATACTAAAAAATTAAGGTGCATACATTGCGCCTGTTCAATTTTCTTATTTTTTGATCAGACGCTAAGAAAAAATAACTTTAAAAATGCCCTAAAAGCTGTTTTAAGCCATTCTAAGAAAGTTTCTGTAAAATGCATAAATGTTAATAACTATTTTAAAAGCTGCTTAAAAGTGTTTAAAAATGAATTTATGAAATGTTATATTTGTTTGTTTAACAACAGCATGAACTAGAACGCGAAACGCGATTCTAAAACTATAAAAATTAAGTAGAATATTTATGAGCGAAGAAAACAAAAATCAATATTCCGCATCCAGTATACAGGCATTAGAAGGAATGGAGCATGTACGTATGCGTCCCTCCATGTATATTGGAGATGTAGGAGTAAGAGGTTTGCACCACTTGGTATATGAAGTTGTCGATAACTCTATTGATGAAGCATTGGCAGGTCATTGTGACACCATTAGTGTAATTATCAATGAAGATAACTCTATTACAACAGAAGATAATGGACGTGGTATTCCAGTAGGAATTCACGAAAAAGAAGGTGTTTCTGCACTAGAAGTTGTAATGACAAAAATTGGTGCCGGTGGAAAATTTGATAAAGATTCTTATAAAGTATCTGGTGGATTACACGGAGTTGGTGTAAGTTGTGTGAATGCATTGTCAGATCACTTAAGAGCCACTGTATATAGAGATGGAAAAATTTGGGAGCAAGAATACGAACGCGGAAAACCATTATATCCTGTAAAAGCTATAGGAGATTCTGATAAAAGAGGAACGGCAGTTACGTTTAAGCCAGATGCTACTATCTTTACACAAACTTTAGAATACAACTACGAAACGCTTGCAAACCGTATGCGTGAATTGTCATACCTGAATAAAGGAATTACAATTTCATTAATAGACAAGCGTAACAAAGATGAAAAAGGAGAATATGTTGGTGAGGTTTTTCATTCTGATGAAGGACTAAAAGAATTTATCAAATACCTTGATGGAAACCGTGAGCAAATTATAGAAGATGTCGTTGCTTTTGAAGGTGAGAAAAATGGAATTCCTGTGGAAGTTGCGATGACGTACAACACTTCATATTCTGAAAACTTACACTCATACGTAAACAACATTAACACTCACGAAGGAGGAACACACTTATCAGGTTTTAGAAGAGGTTTAACGCATACACTTAAAAAATATGCGGAAACATCAGGAATGCTTGACAAAGTAAAATTTGATGTTTCCGGTGATGATTTCCGTGAAGGACTAACGGCAATTATATCTGTAAAAGTTGCAGAACCGCAATTTGAAGGACAAACAAAAACAAAACTAGGAAACCGTGAAGTATCTGCATCTGTAAGTCAAGCAGTTTCTGAAATGTTGACAGATTACCTAGAAGAACATCCAGACGATGCTAAAACCATTGTGCAAAAAGTAATATTAGCTGCACAAGCACGTCATGCTGCACAAAAAGCACGTGAAATGGTACAGCGTAAAACGGTAATGAGTATTGGAGGTTTACCTGGAAAACTAAGTGATTGTTCTGAGCAAGATCCTGCAAAATGTGAAGTATTCCTTGTCGAGGGAGATTCGGCGGGTGGAACTGCAAAACAAGGACGTGATCGTATGTTTCAAGCTATATTGCCATTGCGTGGTAAAATCTTGAATGTAGAAAAAGCCATGCAACACAAAGTATTTGAAAATGAAGAAATCAAAAACATTTTCACAGCTTTAGGTGTTACCATTGGAACAGAAGAAGATAGCAAAGCATTAAATCTTTCAAAATTAAGATATCATAAAATTGTAATCATGTGTGATGCCGATGTCGATGGATCACATATTGCGACATTAATCTTAACATTCTTCTTCCGTTACATGAAAGAATTGATTGAAAATGGACATATTTATATTGCTGCACCACCATTGTACTTAGTGAAAAAAGGAGCAAAACGTAGATATGCTTGGAACGATCAAGAACGTGATGCAATCATAGATGAATTTGGACAAGGAGCAAACATTCAACGATACAAGGGTCTTGGAGAGATGAATGCTGAGCAATTGTGGGATACAACTATGAATCCAGAATTTAGAACATTACGTCAAGTAATGATTGATAATGGAGGAGAAGCAGATCGAGTATTCTCAATGTTAATGGGAGACGAAGTACCGCCACGTAGAGAATTTATTGAAAAGAACGCAGTGTATGCAAATATTGATGCATAAACTAAATCTCACTATATGTTTTAAAAAAAATGCCTCACATTTGAGGCATTTTTTTGTTTTATAAAATTATAATTTCGAAAAGAAATTATTCCTTAATAAATCGAGAAATAGAAGTATCTCCGTCTTTATATGTAGTTTTAATAAAATAGATTCCAGGAGATAAAAATGATAAATCCAAAGAATTTTCTTGAGTAGAAATTTTTGTTTCAAAAATACTTGAACCTACCAAAGAAAGCACATTCATCTTTTCTATTGAAAAGCCTTTAGCGTCAAAATGTAATTTCTTTTTTACAGGATTTGGATACATAACAATCTCTTTCTTGCTGAACTTTTGTAGTGAAAGAATATAGTTTCCATGTACAGCTTTATTTCCTTCAGGTGTATCAATAATCAATGTTTTATTGCCATTACCTTCATCAATAATTTCATAAGTAAAAACTCTTGGAGGACTCGAATTTCCCATTATTATCGTACTCAAATATTGCATTTCTAGTGTGCAATTTGTTGAGCATGATCCCAAAGTAACACCAGGATTCTCTGCAGTAAATGTGGTTGGTGTAAAAGAAAGTGATACTGAAGTATTAAAAGCAACATTAATATCTCCTGCGTTTGCATAAAATTCGTAATAATTCGGTGATGACTCTAAAAATTCAATACCTGGATGATATTGAGGATTGCTAGGATGTGGTTGTGTGACATTAATAGTATTTCCATCAATGACCATGTAATGCAATGTCCATATATTTCCATCTGCGATTAAATCCTCCTGTGAAAATCCAAAAGAACAGCAAATAAATACACATATTGGTAGTATAATTTTTTTCATGTGGTAAAGTATTTACATAAAGATAAGGAAAAAATATTATGCTGTAAGATGGTTATTATCTGTTCGTTAGATATACAACTTCATTACTTCCATAGAAAAAATAAAAAAGGGTTAATTTCCTGTAGTGTTTAGTATATGTTTTTATTACTTTTAACATACTAAATTAACCTACATAAATAATCATGAAAAAATTAATGACCCTAGTTGTATTGCTATGTGCATCAACAATTCAATCCCAAGAATTAGAAAGTTTATTATTAGCAGGAGATGATGCTAGTAAACTTACCGAGAACTACATGAATCCGCTTATGAAAGGATTATTGTATAGCATAAATGGAGGTTGGTATTCTACAGCAAAAACGCACAAAAAATTCGGATTTGATATAACGATATCTGCAAGTGCAAGTTTTGTACCTAATGCGAGTAAAAACTTTACATTCAATCCATCTGATTATGAATTTTTAGTCACTGCTAATGGAGAAACATCATTGCCAACTGTAATGAGTGAAAACAATACAGAAACTACAATTGATGTTCGGATTCCAATTGATGGAACCAATACATTTAAAGTAGGAAGCTTTGAGATGCCAGGCGGAATTACAGAAGATTTTCCTATAAATGCAGTGCCAGCACCAATGATTCAAGTAGGAGTCGGATTGCCTACAAATACAGATGTAAAATTAAGATATGTGCCTAAACTTAGTTTTGATGATGATGTAAAAGCAAGTCTTATTGGAGTTGGTTTGCAACATGATATTACGCAATATTTAGGTCCAATAGATAAGTTGCCACTTAGTGTATCTGTCTTAGCAGCATTTACTCGACTCAACGCCACTTATGCTATCAATGACGATAGCTTCTCTGATAATGTAGCTATTAGAAACGGAGAAGCAGACTTTACAATGAATGCATGGACAATTCAGGCATTAGGTTCTCTAGATTTTAAAATCATAACTTTATACGGTGGTTTTGGATATAATCAAGGAAAATCAGAAATAGACATAAAAGGTGATTACAACCTAAGCTATGATGTTCAAGATAGCAATGGAAATACAGTATCAACAATTACAGAAACGATTTCAAATCCAGTGAATCTCGATTTTGAAGCAAACGGAATTCGTACAACATTAGGAGCACGATTGAATTTAGGTCCTATAAAAATCTTTGGCGACTACACCTTTCAGAAATTCAATACGTTAAGTGCTGGTCTTGCGATCAGTATTCGATAACATCTTTGGTGTAAATAATTTAAAATAACATTGTTTTTCAGTATAAAAAATGTGACCTTTGCAGCTTTAAAACAATACATCAAAAAAACATAAAAATATGAAAGTTACAGTTGTAGGAGCAGGAGCCGTTGGAGCTAGTTGCGCAGAATATATCGCAATCAAAAATTTTGCTTCAGAAGTAGTTCTAGTAGACATCAAAGAAGGATTTGCAGAAGGAAAAGCTATGGATTTAATGCAAACAGCTTCTCTAAATGGATTTGATACAAAAATTACAGGAAGTACAAGTGATTATTCAAAAACAGCTGGAAGTGATATTTGTGTAATTACTTCAGGAATTCCTCGTAAGCCAGGAATGACTCGTGAAGAGTTAATCGGAATCAACGCTGGAATTGTAAAATCAGTTTCTGCAAGCTTAATCGAGCATTCTCCGAACACAATCATTATTGTTGTAAGTAATCCAATGGATACAATGACATACTTAGTTCATAAAACAACAGGATTGCCTAAGAACAGAATTATTGGAATGGGTGGAGCTTTAGATAGCGCTCGTTTCAAATACAGATTAGCAGAAGCTCTTGAAGCACCAATCTCTGATGTTGATGGAATGGTAATTGGCGGACACAGTGATAAAGGAATGGTTCCTTTAACAGCGCATGCAACACGTAACAGTGTAAAAGTTTCTGAATTCTTATCAGAAGAGCGTTTAGAAGAAGTAAAACAAGCAACGAAAGTTGGTGGAGCTACACTTACGAAATTATTAGGAACATCTGCTTGGTATGCACCAGGAGCTGCAGTTTCTGGATTAGTTCAGGCTATTGCTTGCGATCAAAAGAAAATGTATCCTTGTTCTGCTTTACTTGACGGAGAATATGGATTAAGTGATTTATGTATTGGAGTTCCTGTAATCTTAGGAAAAAATGGAATCGAAAACATAGTTGAAATCAACTTAAGCGATGCTGAAAAAGCACATTTATCAGAAAGTGCAGAAGGTGTTAAGAAAACAAACGGATTATTGGAATTATAAGATTTCAATATCAATAATACATATAAAATCCTCATGATAGTACATCATGAGGATTTTTAGTTTAATCTGTAACATATTTAAAAAATATAATATTCATCTATCATCTAATATAAAAATATAAATATGAAAAAAATAGCTCTATTAGTAGCATTAGCATTCAGCACAATGATTTTTGCGCAAGAAAAATTAAAAGAAGGAAAAATCACTATGAAACAAACAATGTCTACGGACAATGAGCAAGTGCAAGCTCAGTTTGATATAATGGGACAAATGGAATCTGTAACATTCTTTAAGGATAAAAGCTCAAGATCGGAAATGTCCAATTCAATGACAGGTGATATCGTTACAATTATAGATGTTGAAAAAAATGCAATGTTAATGTTGATGGACAGCCCTGAATTGGGTAAAATGTATGTACTTGAAAAAAACTTTATAAAAAAAGAAGATCAAGATCAAATAAAACTAGAGAAATTAGACAAAACTAAAATGGTTTTAGGCTATGAATGTACATTATACAAAGCGACTATTGACAAAAATGGTTCTAAAGTAGAGATGGAAATGTATACTACTGAAGCTATTGATATTCCTTCGCAACAAACTTCAGCCTTCGGAGATAAAATAAAAGGTTTTCCTTTGTATATGGTGATAAAAATGAATCAAATGGGTGCAGAAGTATCAGTTGTATCAGAAGTAACTAAAATTGATAAAGAAGAAGTTTCTAGTGATTTATTCAGTTTGAATCCACCAGAGGGTTACAAAAACATGAAAGAATAATAAATAATCAAATATATAGCAAAGACTACGCATATAGTTGTAGTCTTTGTTTTTTTACAAATAAAGATAACTATGGCAGTACGTAACTATTTAATAGCTAGCTTAATTGGATGTGTATTTTTTCTATCCTCATGTACTAAGCTTGAAACTGGGCCTAAAATGATTGTTGAATTTGAGATAGAAGAAACAAATTTAAACAGAGGTCAAAAAAAAGAAGCTATTGCAAAACTCAAGAATCGTTTGGTTTCTACTGGAGCAAAAAATATTGAAGTGCTAAAAGAAGAAGGGCAGAAAGTTATGTTCAGTTATCAGCAGACTATTGAACCAGAAACGCTTAAAAGAAATTTTGCCGTTACAGGTAAATTGGAGTTTTTTGAAGTTGTAACAGACCGAGAAATAGTGATTGAGTATCTTCTAAAAGAAGATGAAGCAAAGAAAAATGATACGTTGATGGTTGGTCTTGAAGAAGATGTAAATAAAGTAGTAGCAGACTATCTTACTGGTTTTTTGTCGGTGATGAGACTAAATCATCGAACCGATTCGGCTATCGCGACTATAGATGTGGAAGATGAAGAACATTTAAAGCCACTATTAGAAAAAGAACCTGAATATATTCCTGAATTAAAAAGAAGAATTAAATTCTTATTGGGAAGATCACATAAAGAAAATGAGTTTGCACTATATGCTGTATATGTAACTTCTGAAAACAAAGCGCCACTTGATGGTAACTCTATCGTACATGCTGCTGCTGATTATGGTCAGATACAAGGTATGTTTGTGATAAATTTAGAAATGAATAAAGAAGGCGCATTGACTTGGGAGCGACTTACCGAAAAAGTATATCATGATAGAGGTTTTATTGCAATTACTCTCGATGATTTTATTTATAGTGCACCATCTGTTACTACTGGAAAAATTGTTGGAGGGAAAACTCAAATTTCAGGAGCTTTTTCAAAAGAAGAAGCAGAAGAAATAGCTGCAATCATTGGTTCAGGAACCATTCCAAAAGTAAAAATTACCAAAATGATGTTTGCGGAAGAAAGCAATAACGAAAAATAGTATCTGTTTTGTTTTAACATATTAATATTCAGAATATTAAAATCAATTGATTAAGTAAAAGCGTATCATACAGAAATAATAAAGTCATATATGCATAACTAAGTGAGTCTCTTAGTACTTAAATATCAAAAATGAAGTGAAATTAATTATCAAAAGACTACGTTTTTGTAGTCTTTAATTTCTATATTTGGCGCATGTTTGCAAAAAAGTATCTTAGTGCTTTAATAATTCTTCTAACACTTCTTGGTTTCTACAAGGAGCAAACACCTGCACCAAATCAAGAAATAGAACTTCAATTTGCTAAGAATACAACACTTTCAGAGCAAACTGAAGAGGTTATTCAAGCCATCAAGGAACAACTAAAAGCCTTAGGTGTTGAAAACATTCAAGTACGTCAACAAGCTGAAGGGACATTAAAAATTGCATACTATAGCAATGAAAATGTCACAGCAATCAAAGAGTTTTTGCAAGCAGAAGGAATAACTTCTGATACTGAATCAGGTGAAATACCAGTAGACGGAAAAACAATTGTATTTGAAGAATACGCTGAGGTAGATGGTTATAAAATTGACGTTTATGAACTTCAAACAACTGTCAATCCGTATACAGCACTACAAGGAAAATTTATTCTAGCCTTACAAAAAGATTACGATAAATCTCCAAATCCGAATTCGTTTGCCAATACAAATTCATTTATTTCTGGAGACTTTAAAACTACTATAGAATTAGCGTATACTGAATCAAGTTATACAGCAATTCCAAAAGAAAATATTTCATACGAAATTCCTGATGTTCGCGCAGGACCTTTTGCTGGAATGCATTCATAAGTTTTTAAACTTTTGAAAAGCATCATCTTATCGTGTAATCATGTAGCATTTTACAAAGGGTAGAAGCATCACATGAAAAATAATGTCTTTTTTAGTGAATAGAAAGGCGTTAACAATCACAATCAAATCACACACAAAATAAATTGTCAGATCATACGGTAAATTATATATTTGCTCGTTTTAAAAAATTTGACCAAAAAACATTGAATAATGCAAAACAAAGGATTAGTAAAATTATTTGCACTTTTATTCGGATTGGTAAGTATTTATCAATTATCATTTACATTTATCACGAATAAAATTGAAAATGAAGCCAAAACCTATGCGGTTTCACAAGTGCCAAAACCTGCAGCAGGTGAAATTGACACAAAAGAAAATTCAGAAAAAAGAAGCGCTGTAGAGAAGCAATACTTAGACTCTATTGATAGAAATGAACCAATTAACTTTGGGTTCGCAAAGTTTACATACAGCGAAGCAAAAGAAAAAGAATTAAACAAAGGACTTGACCTTAAAGGTGGAATCAACGTAATTCTTCAAATCTCTGTAAAGGACATCTTAAGAGGATTGGCTAACAATACAAAAAATGAGACGTTCAATAAAGCTTTAGAAAGAGCAGATGTATTACAAGCTAATGCGCAAGAAGATTATGTAGAATCTTTCTTTAGAGCTTTTGATGAATTAAAGCCAGCAGATTTAAAACTAGCGGATACAGATATTTTCTTCACGGCAGCATTGCAAGAAGAATTTAAAGAACAAACATTCAATACGCCAGATGATGTTGTAAAGAATGTAATTAGAAGAAAAATTGATCAATCAATTATCTCTGCAAGAGAAGTATTAAACAAGCGTATTGACCAATTTGGAGTTACACAACCAAACATTCAGCGTTTAGGAACTTCAGGACGTATCTTAATTGAATTGCCTGGAGCGAAAGATGTAATTCGTATTGAAAAGTTATTACAAAGAACTGCAGAACTTCAATTCTGGAAAACATACAATAACAATTCAAAAATTGCTCCTTACTTATTAACAGCAAATCAAAAGCTAAAAGAGCTTCCAGAATTTGCTAAAGAAGAAGCTAAGAAAGAAGAAGGTGAAGAAGATGCAGATCAAGATGCATTATTAACTTCTACAGAAGAAGATTCATTACAAGTAATAAATCCTTTATTAGATAAGCTTAGACTTGTAAATGCTGGTGGAGGAGTTATTGGTACAGCAAAAGAAGAAGATAAAGCAGCGGTAATGAAGTTGCTTTCAAATGATATCTTAAAAGAAGTAATACCAGCAGAATTACGTTATGTAAGATTTGCTTTTGGTAAAGAACCAACAGCAGATAACAGATATGAATTATACGCTTTAGACGGAAAGCGAAAAGGAAAAGAAGCGGAGCCTCAAATGAAAGGTGATGTAATTGATGGAGCAGCACAAGGATATGATCAATACAGTAAGCCAAGTGTAAATATGCAGATGAATGGTATTGGAGCAAAGCAATGGGAGAAATTAACTGAAGAAGTTTACAACGAAAGAGTAAATATTGCTGTTGTTTTAGATAACATTGTATATTCAGCACCAGGTGTATCGAGAGGAAAAATTTCTGGAGGTAACACTGAAATTTCAGGACAATTTACTATTGAAGAAGCGCAAGATTTAGCAAACGTATTAAGAGCAGGTAAATTACCAGCTACTGCAGATATCTTACAGTCAGAAGTAGTAGGACCATCATTAGGACAAGAAGCAATTGACAGTGGTTTAATGTCGTTCTTAATTGCATTAGGATTAGTATTAATTTGGATGATTTTCTATTATGGTAGAGCAGGTCTTTTTGCTGATGTCGCTTTAGCATTCAACATCTTATTAATATTTGGTGTATTAGCTAACTTAGGAGCTGTATTAACATTACCAGGTATTGCAGGTATCGTATTGACAATTGGTATGTCAGTGGATGCGAATGTACTTCTGTTTGAAAGAGTTCGTGAAGAATTAGCAAAAGGAAGATCATTACAAGAATCGATTACGCATGCATTTAGCTGGAAAGGAGCTATGTCTTCTATCTTTGATGCCAACATTACAACTGGTTTAACAGCCTTAATCTTATTCTTATTCGGAACAGGACCAATTAAAGGTTTCGCAACTACGTTATTAATTGGTATTGCAACATCATTATTTACAGCAATCTTCATTACAAGATTATTAATTGACTGGTATGTCGCTAAAGGAAACAACTTAGATTTCTCTACAGGAGCTACAAAGAACTTATTCAGAAACATGAATGTAGAGTTCTTAAGAAAACGTAAAATTGCATATGGTATCTCAGGACTTGTAATTGCTATTGGTTTAGGTTCTATCATTTTTGGAAACCAATTAAACCAAGGAGTTGATTTCGTTGGAGGACGTTCGTACCAAGTTCGTTTTGAAAACACTGTAAATCCTCAAGATGTGAAAAATGACTTGACGGCTATTTTTGGAAGTGAAAATTCGCCAGAAGTAAAAACATTTGGAGAAGACAATCAGTTGAAAATCACAACGAAATTTAAAGTAGACGAAACAGGTACTGCAGTAGATGAAGAAATCAAGAATATGTTATTCGAAGGAGTGAAAAAGTACTTACCAGCGAATATGACGTATGAAAGATTTGTTGATGGAGCAGAAGATAAGCAAGTTGGTGTAATGCAATCTGTAAAGGTTGGACCAACCATTGCCGATGATATCAAGAAAGATTCATTCTGGGCAGTATTAGGATCGTTAGTAGTTGTATTCTTATACATTTTATTACGATTCAGAAGATGGCAATTCTCTCTTGGAGCAGTTGCGGCAGTATTCCACGATGTATTAATCGTATTAGGAATCTTCTCATTAGCTTGGAAATATGTGCCATTTACAATGGAAATCAATCAAGCGTTCATTGCGGCAATCTTAACCGTAATTGGATACTCTTTGAATGATACCGTGGTTGTATTTGATAGAATTCGTGAGTTTATGGATGAACGTCCAGATTGGAAACTAAGTAAAGTTGTGAACTCAGCATTAAACAGTACATTAAGTAGAACATTGAATACATCATTAACTACATTGGTAGTATTATTAGCAATCTTTATTTTCGGTGGAGAATCTATCCGAGGATTCATGTTTGCCTTAATAGTTGGTGTAATTGTAGGTACGTACTCATCTATGTTTATTGCAACTCCAATTATGTTTGATACTATCAAAAAAGGTGATATAAACAAAGGATTACAAGAAGAAGTTGAAGCATAATCATTATATGATATAATTCAATTTACAGATATACAAAAACGCCACTCAATTGAGTGGCGTTTTTTATTGAGATACACTTCTATCAAATTATTGCTCGTCACAAATAATTACTGATTTGTCGCAAATACCACCGCAAGTGATATTTGTCTTGTGTGTAGTTGGTGCTCCACCAGTAAGTCTCTTTGAAGTCAAATGAGAGATAGATGTTTTCTTCAATGATAAGTTTTTCAAGTTCTTAGTTTTCATAATTAAATAATTTTAGTTAATAATTAAAATTAATAAGACTAGTTATGAAACAGTTACGGGAATACCTTATAATCTTTTTTTTGAACGAAAAAGTCATCACTATAAAAATGATGACTTTCTGTTAACTATATGTATTTTGAGTGTTATTTGGCTCCACAAGCTGGTGGTCTCGTAGCGCAGATTGTATTTTTTGAATTGATCGTAGCATCACACAAGTCGAAAGACCCACAAAGACTAGGAATTTCACATGTAATATTAGTGTTATTTGTTGTAGGTTCTCCACCGACAATTCTACTAGATGCAAAACTAGAAATTGATATTTTATTTAAACTCAATGCTTTTAATTCTTGCTTTTTCATGATGTAGTTTTGATTAAATTAAACTTGAAACGAAACTATAAAAACAACTTATAAGATCATAAAGAAGCTAATCGTGATTTATATATTACGACGATATACTTCAATATTATCAGTGCATTCTGCTTAGTTGGGAAAAAATATATACAATCAAAGCCACAGGAAGTAATCCGATAAGCATGCCAAGTCCTATAAATTTATATTTAGAAAACCATTTAAGATATATTGCTAAAATAGGTGTTGCGAAGAGTGTAAGTATAACAGCATTAACGTTGTCTATTTTTGAGGTAATTAGTAATCCTAAAAACGGAATGGCAAATGATAGTATGATGCCGAAAAGAATACGTGCAATTTTCAAACTGTTTATTTTAATGAAGTTTTATATCTTGAAATAGTACAAAAATAAAAGTAAAAAATCCTAAAATACCTATAATTAATCCAGTAGTAAATAAAGCGTATTTCCGTTTCATCATGAAATAAATAATACTGGCAGGTATTGCGAATAAAATAATAATGAAAGGTGAAAAGTGCTCAATGAGTAGTGATATGACTAAACTACCGTATAGCAATCCAAGTGATGTAATAGTCCCAAAAACTAATTGTGTTATTTTTAAGAGTGTTACTTTGCTCATTTAATGTTTTACAAATGTAACGGTATCTCCAATTTCTAACAACCATTTTTCGGCTAATCCAGCATTTACTTCAAGAACGTACATAGCAGGAACTTCAGAAGGTAAGCCAGTTTCATCTAAGGGTTTTGCGTTTTCTTGAAAGCTTACAATTTTTTTATCAGCACCAATATAGATAATATCTAAAGGAAGATAAGTATTCTTCATGTAAAAACTTCTTGGTAACGAAGATGAAAATATAAAAAGCATTCCTTCATTGTCTTTCATAGAAGTACGATGCATGAGTCCAGTTTCACGTTCGTAAGCAGTTTCAGCAAATTCTACATTTAAGGTGATGATGTCATCTCCATTAGCTTTAGAAAGTGTTAATTCACCTTCTTTTGTAAACTTAATTTCAGCAGTTTTTACTTTTTTATTCTGATCAGAATCGCCACAGGAAACCATCGCCACAGCGAAAAAAAATAAAAGAACAATCTTTTTCATTAGGCAGTTGTGGTATTGCTGTTATTCGTTTCTCTGAACATAAAGTATAAACCAGCGATTATGAAAGGAATACTTAACCATTGTCCAGTAAGTAATAGCCATTCTTCACGCGCTTCTACCTGTGCTTTCTTTACAAATTCTACAAAGAATCTTACAGTCCATAAAAGTACTAAGAACAGTCCAAAGATGTATCCGTGTTTATCTTTCTTGTCAGTTTTCCAGTATACATACCATAAAATGGCGAATACAAAAACATAGCAGATTGCTTCATATAATTGAGCAGGATGACGCGGTAACGTATCACCTCTTCCTTGGAATACAACTCCGAAATCAGAGTTTGTGTATTTTCCAACGATCTCAGAGTTAAAGAAGTTTCCTAAACGAACAAAAACACCTCCAATAGCTACTGGAATTACAACTCTATCTAAAATCCAAAGCAACGTTTTGTATTTGTATTTACGTCTATATAAATACATAGCTGTAATAATTCCGATGGCAGCTCCATGACTTGCCAAACCTGCAAATCCAGTAAATTTATAACCGTCAATAAATCCTAATAATGTAGCATTTGGATCTTCTTTAATTGGTAGTAAAATTTCAACTAAGTGATCTTGGTAATATGGCCAATTATAAAAGAATACTTCTCCTAAACGTGCACCAAGTAACGTAGCAATTACGGTATACATAAATAGAGAATCTAAGTATTTTAAGTCGATACCTTCATGATTGTAGATCTTTTTCATGATATAGTATCCCAAACTAAATGCTATGATAAACATTAAGCTGTAATACCTAATTTGAACGGGACCTAAACTCACTAATACTTCGCTAGGATTCCAATTGATACTTAATAGATGCATATTTGGTGTGATTTTGTAAAATGTAAATATAGGCAAACCAAACGAAAATCAAAGGATGCGAATGGTAAAGGAATGTTATTTTTTTGGGAGTTCGTCTGGCACAGGATCATGGCCACTACCACCAAAAGGATGACAGCTAAAAATACGTTTAATAGCTAATTTTCCACCGTGATATAAACCGTGTTTTTTCAATGCCTCGGCAGTGTAATGAGAGCAAGTAGGCGTATAACGACATGCTGCTGGTGTATATGGAGAAATTGCCGCTTGGTAAAAACGGATAATTAGTAAAAACGGATATATAAGTATTTTTTTGATAGCTTTTTACTTAAGAATGAATAAAGTTATATTTTTTCTGTTGAAAAATAAATAGTGTCCCTATAATTGCTTTGAAACAATAGTTTTTTTACGTTTTTGTATTTTTCTATATGTTCGTCAGTATATAGAATGTATAAAGGATATTCACGATCGTTTAAAGTCATCATCACTGGTACGGTAGCTAGTGATTTGTTGCTTAATTTTACTTGCTGCATGACTTCAAGATTTACTTTTTTGTCATTGGCTTCACAGAATTCAGAAATTTTAGCCATAATCATTACAAGATCCACTCGGATATTTCCTGTAATGTCTACATTGATATCTTTTATATTTAAAAAATCAATATTTGTCTTAAAATAACCTTCTTTATGAATATGAGGGTATGATTCGGCATAATCCAGTCTTAATCCAGCTTTTAGTTGACTCTGAGCATCGTTTTTCAATACATATTTTCGATACAGCACAAAAGGTGCAATAACGAAAAAAATCATAAGAGCAATTACAGTACCAATGAGTGACGAAATTAATGCACGACCACTAAAGTTTCCTTTGAAAAAATATTTCCAATAATCGCCGAGTGAATTGGTAGCAAACGTGTATTGTATGATTTTAGACAGATTTGCAAACTGGATAAAAATATTAACCAAAATAATAATTCCGCCAATAATTAATGCTATGATACCAATGCCACTCATGAAATGTGTTTTTATTTATTAAACAACAGAAAAAGAAGTACCGTCTTTTCCATCTTTCAACTGAATTCCTAAAGCTAATAATTCATCACGAATCTTATCGGATGTAGCAAAATCTTTATTTGCTCTGGCTTCATTTCTCAAATTAATCAACAATTCTACAACGCCTGAAAGTGCATTGCTATCATCATTAGAACCACTTTGTTGTTCGAGTCCTAAAATTTCAAAGACAAATGCATGCATAGCTGCTTTCAATTCTGCTAAACTTTCTGCTAAAATAGTGGCTTTACCATCTTTTATTTGATTGATATATTTTACAGCTTCAAACAAATCTGCTATTAAAATAGGAGTATTAAAATCATCATTTAAAGCATTGTAGCAATTACGTTTCCAAACAGCTAAGTTAAAAGTAGTCTTATCACCAACAGGTTTTAAGTTATCTAATGTTTTAATAGCTTCCATTAATTTATTGAATCCTTTCTCAGAAGCCAATAAAGCATCATTACTAAAATCTAGAATGCTTCTATAGTGTGCTTGCATCATGAAGAAACGAGCGACACTTGGCGCGAATCCTTTAGATATATTAGGGTTATTTCCTGTAAAAATTTCGCCGGGAAGAATGTTGTTTCCTGTCGATTTTGACATCTTTTTACTATTCATTGTCAGCATATTGGCATGCATCCAATAATTAACGGGAGAAGTTCCGCAACAAGCTTCATTTTGAGCAATTTCAGATTCGTGATGAGGGAACTTTAAGTCCATTCCGCCACCATGAATATCAAATCGTTTGCCTAAGTATTTTGTACTCATGGCAGTACACTCTAAATGCCAGCCTGGGAAACCTTCACTCCAAGGAGAAGGCCAGCGCATAATATGAGTATCTTCAGCTTTTTTCCAAAGTGCAAAATCTTGCGGATTCTTTTTATCACTTTGTCCATCTAAGTCACGTGAGTTATGAACCAAATCATCTAGATTGCGCTTGCTTAACGCTCCATAGTTATTCTTTTCGTTGAATTTATGTACGTCAAAATATACAGAGCCATTTACTTCGTATCCATATCCATTTGTGATGATTTCTTTTACAATTTCCATCTGCTCGATAATATGTCCAGTTGCAGTTGGTTCAATGCTTGGTGGTAAAAAATTGAATTTTTGTAGAATATCATGGAAATCAATAGTGTAACGTTGTACAATTTCCATTGGTTCTAATTCTTCCAAACGCGCTTTCTTTGAAATCTTATCTTCACCTTCTTCTGCATCATTTTCTAAATGTCCGACATCGGTAATATTTCGTACATAACGTACTTTATATCCTAAATGCTTTAAATACCTAAAAATCATATCAAAAGACATGAACGTTCGTACGTTTCCTAAATGTACATTGCTATATACTGTAGGACCGCAAACATACATTCCAACATGACCTTCATTTATAGGTTTGAATACTTCTTTTTGGTTTGTAAGAGAATTGTATATTTTAAGTTCTTGTTCTTGATATAATTTCATGGTAATTGATAAAAGTGTGGTATTAAAATTTTGTGTCTAATTTAATATAATCTAAAAACTCTAGACGTGTTGTTTCGTTTTTAAACTTTCCGCCAAATTCTGCGGTTACAGTGCTGCTTTCGATATCTCTGATTCCTCTAGAGTTAACGCATAAGTGTTTGGCGTCAATTACACAGGCAACATCATCTGTTCCAAGTACCTTTTGTAATTCTTTTACAACTTGAATCGTTAAACGTTCTTGTACTTGCGGTCGTTTTGCGTAATAATCAACAATACGATTCATTTTTGAAAGTCCTACAACAGTTCCTTTAGATATATAAGCAATATGTGCTCTTCCTACAATTGGAAGTAAATGATGTTCGCAAGTAGAATATACAGTAATGTTTTTTTCTACTAACATTTCATTATACTTGTATTTATTATCGAAAGTAGAAGCTTTTGGTTTTCTATCTGGATGTAATCCACCAAAAATTTCTTTCACAAACATTTTAGCAACTCTATTTGGAGTTCCTTTAAGGCTGTCATCTGTCATATCTAGCCCCAAAGTTTCCATAATGTGAGCAACATCTTTTTTAATACTCACAATCTTTTCTTCATCACTTAAATCAAAAGCGTCTTCGCGTAATGGAGTGTCATAAGAGGTCATTATATGATCATCTCCTATGGCTTGTATTTCTTCTTCAAGCGCCTTATCTATTTTCATCTATTCTGTATTTCTTTACGTATAAAAATTGTAGTACAAAAAAAATAAAAATCAAAGCATAGTTCTACTAGAGATTTGTAGTACAATTTTTTTCAAAATTTAACAAGACAGCAAAGATAATTAAATAATGTATATGATTTGGCGGAACGTGCCGTAAATAAATGTGTTAAAGAATTATGTATATCATAAAATTTTCTTAATTTTCGACGGTTCAAAATAAAATATTTAACACAATGTCGGATTTTAATAGGTGTTGTTGTTATATAAAGTATAAGTAGAAAGAAGCTTTTTAAAACAACAGAACAATAGCTTCATTTCAAATTAATAATGTTACAATAGAAACATGACTATTATGCGTAAAATCTATGTATGTATGATGTTCTTATTTTTAGGATTGTGTTTAAATGCACAAACTGAAAGAGATTATCACAACTTCAAAAATCATCAAGTAGATAACTTCATTAATGAAGTTTATGGAGATCAGGCTCAAAAAATGATCTTTTCAAATCAAAAAAGATACGATGCTTTAAAAAAGCTAATTGTTGAGCGAATGCAAATCATACGACAGCCAAAAATTAGAGACAAGGTGTATCCTAAAATTACTGAAAGAGGTATGCTAGATATGTACAACAAAAACTTAAAGCATGATAGTTTCTTCAATAAAAGTACATTCAACCCTTTAAAGTATAATATTGAGTTCTTCGATATAAAAGCAAGAGCTTATAGAATTGATAATACTGAATACCTATTAATTATTCAGCCACAACCTAAACTAAAAAACTAAATATTTAGAGATGAAAAAAATATTTCTCTTCTTTCTGATAGCACCACTATTTTGTTTTGCACAAGATGTAATTATCGAAAATGGTACCTTTAATATATGTCAAGGTACTTTCTTAGATACTGGAGGCGGTGGAGCAGGTCAGTATTCAAATAACGAAAACTTTGTAATGACTATCTGTCCAGATAATGCTGGAGATAAAGTACAACTAGACTTTACTTCTTTTGGACTTCAGAATATGTCAGATAACATGAACATATATAATGGTGATAGTACAGCAGCGCCACAATTTGGAACCTATACAGGAACTGCGAGTCCAGGAGTTGTAGTAGCAACGAATGCAAATGCCTCTGGATGTATTACTATTGAATTTATTTCCGATGCCGCTGGTGTAAATATTGGTTGGGAAGCGGAAATTTCGTGTTTTACACCATGTCAAACCATAAACTCACAGTTAGACTCTTCGGTACCAGCCGTAGACGCAAACAATATTATAGAAATTTGTCAAGGAGATACCGTAACTTTCAACGGGAGTGCTACATTTAGTGATGACGGAGCAGGATCTGAGTATCAATGGGATTTTGGTGATGGAAACTCAGCTATTGGAGAATCAGTAACACATACATATCCAGATGCTGGAGCATATATTGTAAATCTTACAGTAACTGATACAAACAACTGTACCAACAATAACTTAATTAATCAGGTAGTACGTGTATCCACAACACCAAGTTTTGCAGGAACTACACCTACAGATCCAATAATATGTTTTGGAGATAGTACAACAATACCAGGAGTTGTAACACCAACACCTTTTATAGTAGAGTGTACGCCACCTGTTAGTGGAGTTACATTTTTACCTGATGGAAGTGGAGTTTCTTACGAGACATCAATTCCAGTAGATTGTTTCGAGTCTGATCAAGTATTGACTGCAGGATCTGAAATATTACAAATATGTTTAAATATTGAGCATTCATTTACAGGAGATTTAGAAATTATAATAATTAGTCCAAATGGGCAAGAAGCACTATTACTTGATTATCCAAATAATGGTGGAGGAACATTTCTTGGACAAGCAAATGACGATGGTACCAATACACCAGGTGTAGGAGCGGATTATTGTTTTGCGCTTACAGGAACAACTAATTTAGATGACGGTCCTACAGTTAACTTAGGAACAGGAAATGCTTTTCAGCCTGGAACATATTTGCCTGTAGATAATAATGGATTTGATGATTTAATAGGAAGCCCTTTAAACGGAAACTGGACTATTAGAGTTACAGATAACTTAGGAATTGATAATGGATATATTTTTAGTTGGAATCTAGATTTTGATCCTGCAATTCTTCCTGCGGACGAATCATTCACGCCAGTAGTAGATACTGAAGGATGGTTGCCAGATCCTTCTATAACAAATACTACAGGAAACGTTATTACAGTTCAACCAACAACGCCAGGACAACACTGTTATACATATGAAATGACAGATGATTTAGGATGTACATATTCTGAAACTGTTTGTATTGATGTTACTCCTGAAATTAATAACGCACCACCTTCTAACTTATCAGAATGTTCTAATAATGTAACAGAAGTATTTGACTTAACTGTAAATACAGCACAAGTACTTGCGCCAATTGCAGATACGACAGATATTGAAGTTACTTATCATTTAACACAGGCTGACGCTGATGCTGGTATTAATGCATTAACTGATGCACAAGCACAAGCATACACAGCTAATGATGGAGATGTAATTTATGTGAGAATCTCATATACAGGAACTACCGCTATTGATTGTTTTCAAGTAGAATCATTTACCATAAATATTGGAAATACAACTGTAAATGCAGTACCAGATTTAGTATTGTGTGACATTGGAAATGATGGAGTTGAAGAATTTGATTTATGTGCTCAGTCTGCTTTAGCATTAGGAACGCAAGATCCAGCAGACTATACTGTAACATACCATGATACGCAATTAGATGCAGATAATAACGTAAACCCGCTTCCATGTTTATACAATAATGGAACGGCTCCGGTCGATGATATCTACATAAGAGTACAAGATAATGCAAGTCCTACGTGTTTTGCAGTTACTTCATTCAACTTAATCTTAAATCCTGAGCCAACACTTATAGCTCCGCCAAATATGGTTGTTTGTGATGATGCTTCTAATGACGGAGTTGAAATATTCAATCTTGAAACACAAATACCTTTAATCTTAGGAACGCAAGATCCAGCAGATTTTACAATAACTTTCCATGCGACTACAGCTGATGCAGATGCGAATATAAATCCACTGCCAACAATGTATTCAAATGTGAATCAAACGGATTTAATTATTGTAAGAGTAGAAGATAATACAACAAACTGTGTGTCAACAATACAATTTAACGTTGTAGTTGATGCATTGCCTATAGCTAATGTAGTAGCAGATATTACTGTCTGTGATGACAATTCAAATGACGGAACTGAGTCGTTTGATCTTGATGCATTAGATCCGCAAGTATTAGGAACACAAGATGTAGCATTATTTGATGTTACTTATCACAATTCGCAAGCAGATGCTGATGCTGGATTAAATCCATTAGCGAGTCCATATAATAATACAGCTGCATGTGAGCAAATTTATGTTCGTATTGTAAACGTAAACAATGTGACATGTTTTGATACAACAAATTTCGAAATTTGTGTAGACTATCAACCAATTGCAAATCAACCTGCAAATATGGTTGTTTGTGATGATGCTACTAATAACGGAACAGAAGTGTTTGATCTTACTACGCAAGAAGGGGCAATTCTTGGAGGGCAAGATTCTGCAGATGTAAATATAAACTTCCATGCAAGTCAAGCTGATGCAGATGCTAACGTAAATCCATTGCCAACATCATATACAAATGTAAATGCAACAGACGTAATATTTGTGAGTGTAACAAGTACTGATGCAACAAATATATGTGCTGCGACAACAAGCTTTGAAGTGACTGTAAATCCATTACCAATAGCGGTAGTGCCAGCTACATTACAAGAATGTGATGATGATACAGATGGTTTTGTTGATTTTATGTTGACGGATGCTGATGCAGAAATATTAGCGGGTCAAACTTCTACGGATGCAATGACGATTACTTATTACGAAACACCCGTAGAGGCGCAAACAGGAGTAGGAACACCATTAACTTCACCATACACAAATACTACACCTGTTACGCAAACAATACATATTCGTATCGAAAATACTGTAACAGGCTGTGTAAATACCTCAACTTTAAATTTACAAGTAAATCCAGCAATTACAGGTACAGTTCCTGCAAACTACAGTGTTTGTGATGATACAAATGGAAATGATACAGATGGTTTTGGAACCTTTGATTTATCTACTTTAGATGCTCAAATACTAGGAGGATTAGCAGGAACCGCAACAGTTACGTATTATGAAACAGATGCTTTAGCGCAAGCAGGCGCAGTAGGGACAGAGCTTCCAATACTGTATACAACAACGACAGCTTCGTTGCAAATCATTCATGCACGAGTTACAGATAATATCACTGGATGTTTTGATGTTGTAGAAGTAACTTTAATTGTGGATCCACTTCCAAACCTAGATAATATACCACCAATGATTGCTTGTGACTTTAATAGTCCTGGAGATATGATGGAAATGTTTGATTTGACAGTACATACACCAGTTGTTGAAAATGGTCAAGTAGGACTTACAATAAGCTATCACTTAAGTGAGACGGATGCAGACGGAAATATAGGAGCTGTTACCAATATCAATGGAACAGATGGGCAACTTGTTTGGGTTCGAGCTGTAAATCCACTAGGTTGTATCCAAGTAGGAAGTTTTGAATTGCAAGTACCACAGTTACCAGTAATTGTTATACCTACTACACTAGAAGCCTGTGATGATGAGACAGCAGATGGAATTGCACCAACAGATTTATCCGTTAAGAATGATGAGATTACGGCTTCAAATCCAGATCTAGTAGTGTCTTATCACTTGACCAATGCAGATGCAGAAGGCGATGTGAATGCACTAGTTTTACCTTATGAGAATACGGCAACACCAACTACATATACGGTTTCTGTAAGAGTAGAAGATATCAATACAGGTTGTCATGTAGTGACACAATTGACAGTTAATATCAATGATACACCAGCTGTTTTTCCAGCGACTCCATTAGAATACTGTGATACAGATAATGATGGTTTTGGAATCTTTGATATCAGAAGTACAGAAAGTGAAATCACTGGCGGCGTACTTCCAGGTCAAGTAACAGTTACGTATCACGAAACGCCAGAAGATGCAGACAATGATGTAAATCCACTAGCAGATACTTACACGAATATCAATGCGTATAACCAAACGATATATGTACGTGTTGAAAATGTACTTACAGGTTGTTTCAATGTAGTTTCCTTGGAATTAATTGTTCATGATTCTCCAGAGATTGCTGCACTTGATGTTGTGAGTCTCTCAGAATGTGATGATGTAAGTGCGGATCAAATCGCGCAATTTGATTTGACGGAAGCAGAAACAGATCTATTAAACGGAGAAGATCCATTAACTCATACGGTTCGTTACTACAACACGCAAGCCAATGCTATTGCAGGAACTACCACAGGTGAGATCAACAATATAAATGCTTACAGTAACATACCACCGAGTCCACAAGTGATTTGGGTACGTGTGGAAGATCAAGCTACGGACTGTGCAAGTATCACCAATCTAACCTTAATTGTAGATGAACTTCCAGTACTTACACAATTACCAGGATTAGAAACCTGTGATGCTATCACACTTAATGATGGAGTTGAAGTATTTGATTTGACTTCTTTGGCGGAAGATTTACTCAATAGTGTACCAGGAATTAGTCTTCAGTACTATGCTAGTCAAATGGATTTAGACAATGACACACCAATAGCAGATCCAACAGCTTATAGTAATGCAGAAGTTGGAGTGCAAACAATCTTTGTATTGGCTACGAATGATACTACTGGTTGTCAAAACACAATTACCTTTGATATTAGAGTGAATCCATTACCAAGTCCAACACTAGATCCAAATGGAATGTTGAGCGCCGATGAATGTGATGATGACAATGATGGATTTGTTGCATTTGATTTAACAGCATTGATCAACGATATTATCAACAATGAGCCAGATGTGGTCTATAGTTTCCATGAGACAGCCTCTGATGCTAACAACAACTTAAATCCACTGGCAAGTCCATACACGAATATCATGATGGACACCCAGACGATCTATGTGCTAGCGACAAACACTGTTACAGGTTGTTTTACAGTGACACCGCTAACCTTAACGGTTGTTCCAATTCCAGAATTACCACTAAACATTACCGATTTAGAGGCTTGTGATGAAGAGCCATCGGATGGATTTGCGATGTTTGATCTAACTCAAACACAGATGGAAATCTATGGCGATCAGACACCAGGAGACTTTACCTTGAGTTACCATGAGAGCGAACAAGATGCGATTGATGCAGTATCACCGATAGTCAACCTTACAGACTACATCAACATTACGATCAATCAACAAACGATCTGGGTACGTTTAGAAGATAATGCTACGGAGTGTTATGCTATAGGTAGTTTTGATATCATTGTGGTAGCACCACCAGTGCTGGTACAACCAACACCATTCTCATTATGTGATGACTTAGAGAGTGGAGATGAGAGTGATGAGATCAGCAGTTTTGACCTTACTGATAAATATATTGAGATCACAGGAGGAGACACGAGTTTAACTTTGACGTATTATGCAAGTCAAATGGATTTAGACAATGATACTCCAATAGTAGATCCAACAGCATATCAAAATACAAGCAATCCACAGGTGTTGTACATCAGAGCAAGCAATGCAGCCGGTTGTACAACGGATATCACGATGACACTTCGTGTACTTCCAATTCCAACACCAAACACAATGCCAACGATTTTAGAGGCTTGTGATGATGATAGTGATGGAGATGCAGCCAATGGCATGTTGATCTTTGATTTGACACAATCCGAGGCAGAGATTGTAGACAATGAAAGTAATGTAACGGTTAGTTACCATACGACAGAGGCAGATGCGGAGGCAGACACTAACCCAATAGCAGATCCAACGATGCACAATGTGGATATGGCGAATGCTGATATGAATGGACAAGTGATTATCTATGTAAGAGTAGAGAGTGACATCCAGATTGATAGTAATATGTTACCATGTTACAAGGTAGTAGCTTTACCAGTGGTGGTTCATCCACTACCAGAATTAACAGCTACCGCATTTACATATGTATTCTGTGAGTATGACAATGATAATGTGGGACAATTTGATTGGGATGTGGTTACCAACTCCTTAGATCTATTAACAGCACCACAGATGATAGCAGACTTTACGGTGAGTTATCACCCAACAGTAGCTGATGCACTAGCTAATACCAATGCCCTTGTGAATGGATTTGAAAACACGAGTGATCCACAAACGGTATTTATCCGAGTGGAGAACACTGCAACAGGTTGTGTGAATACCAACAATATTGCTAGTTTAGAGCTTAGTGTAGAACCAATTCCAACGGCAACAGCGCCAGCAACCTATGAGTTATGTGCAGTAGATGAGGCAGATCAAGACACAGCGATCTTTGATTTGACAAGTTTAGATGCAACGATCATCAATGGACAAATGGATATGGAAGTAGTGTACTATGAAACAGCGGCAGATGCAGCAATGGATATCAATGCGATCACTAATGCTTCAACGTATATGAATACATCTAATCCACAGACCTTATATGCAAGAGTTCGACAGATGATGACTGGATGTTTATCAGATCCAATCTTATTCAACTTACAGGTGAATCCATTACCAGTGTTTACCCTACCAGCAGATGATATCTTATGTGTGGATGATCAAGGACAGGCATTAGAAGAAAGAATCATTGGAGTAGACTTCGGAGCAGGCTTTAGTTATCAATGGACAACACCAAATGGACCAGCAACAACGGCTACAGTATCTGTAACTACAGAAGGAGAATATAGTGTAACGGTAACAGATGGAAACCATCCAACCAACTGTACATACAGTGATAGTGTTACTTATGAAGCATCTTCAGCACCAAGTGTATTGAATATTCAGATTACTACACCAGCTTTTGCAGACACGCACAATGTAGTGGCTACGGCATCAGGAGGATCAGGAGTGTATGAATACCAATTGGATGATGGTGATTGGCAAACGACAGGAGAATTCTTAGACTTACGTCCAGGAGAGCATACTGTTACGGTAAGAGATACCAATGGATGTGGAGAGCTAGTAAGAACCTTCGAATTGATCGACTACATGAAGTTCTTTACACCGAACGGAGATGAGTATCACCCAACATGGAACATCATCGGACTTAGAAACCAACCAAGTGCAAAGATTTACATCTTTGACAGATATGGTAAGTTATTAAAGCAGATCAGTCCAGCGGGACAAGGATGGGATGGAACCTACAATGGAACACCAATGCCATCGGCTGACTATTGGTTTAGAGTAGAATATGTAGATCCATTTGATGGAACACCAAAAGAATTTATCAGAAACTTTACTTTGAAGAGATAGATTATTTATAAGAAATAAAAAATCAAAATGAAATCATAGAAAATATAAAACCGAAGAATTAAAAAACTTCGGTTTTTTTGTAAATCATAAAAAAATATGAATAATTGATAGGGTTTTTCTTAGGTTTATTGTTAAAATAATAAAAGATTAATCTTCTTATTAATATATTTGAATACATACTATACTAAACTAACCAGAAATATTACTTTATGAGGGCAAAAATATTACTTGTTCTACTACTATTTATAGGACAACAAGCGTATTCGCAAACGATTACTATAGATGATACAATGACTCCAGAGGAGTTAGTTGTAAATGTTCTTTTTCAAGATGTCTGCGGAAATGAACCCACTAATATTACAGTAACAAATCATAGTGGAGCTGACGATTTGGCTGGAGAGACAAATGGAGCTAATCAAGGTTTTGAAAGTTATGGTTACTTTAGTACTGGAACTGCGACTTTTCCATTTACAGAAGGAATTATTCTAAGTAGTTCTAATGTAACTGCTATAAGTAATGCAGGTACAAATTTAGGTTTTGGAAGTGCAGTTTGGGAAGGAGATCCTGATTTAGTAGCTTTAGCTGGAGGAGGAACTACAAATAACGCTACTTCTATCGAATTTCAATTTGTGCCCTTATCAGATCAAATTAGTTTTCGATATATATTAGCTTCAGAAGAATATACAACTGCTTCAAATTATCCTTGTGATTTTGCTGATACTTTTGCATTTATCTTAAGCGGACCAGGAATTTCAGATACAAATTCATATGACCATGATGCAAATCCAGGAACTCCAGAATTGAATCTAGATTTAGGAGGAAGAAATATTGCGCTATTACCAAATACAAATATTCCAGCGAGTATAACTAATATCCATACATTTACTTGTGGTACAGGTGGTTTAGGAGAATTTGCTTTCCCACAATATTATGATACACCAGGAAGTAATAATGGGTCAACGGCTTTTGATGGACAAACAATTCCGTTAAAAGCAGAAGCAACAGTAATACCGGGAGAAACATATACAATTAGACTTTTAATATCTGATTATACAGACTCTTCTTTTGACTCTGCAGTATTTTTAGAAGGAGGAAGTTTTGATATTGGAGCATTTGATTTAGGCCAAGACAGATTATTAACTACTGGAAATCCAGTTTGTGAAGGTGAGTCAATCACACTAGATGCAGAATCTCCATTAGATTCAGTGACATATACATGGTCTAGAGATGGTATGGAACTTACAGGAGAAACTAACCCAACTTTAGATGTAACAACGCCAGGAACTTATTCTGTTAGTGTTGCAGTATCTTCAAATTGTAGTACTGAAGATAGTATAGTCATCGAATTTGCCCCTGTGCCAGTAGCAAACCAGCCAAATAACTTATTAGAATGTGCTCCTGCAGGTGTAACTAGTGTTGAGTACGATTTATCTTTAGTAAATAATGATGTATTGCTAGCACAAGACCCAGCACTTTTTAATATCACATATCATGCTACGTTAAATGATGCGGAAATGGACTTAAATCCATTGCCGACATTATATAATAATGGAGCAAACCCAGAGACAATTTTTGTGCGAATAGAAGATTTATCGGGAATGTGTTCTGCTACTACAAGTTTTGATTTAGAACTATACACGCAGCCAGTAGCTAACTCTGTAGCAAATATTGTTATTTGTGATGATGATTCGAATGATGACTTAGCAAATTTTACATTAACTGATTTTGATGTACAAGTATTAGGAACGCAAGATGATATGTTGTTTACTGTTACTTATCATGAAAATATGGGAGATGCTTCAAGTGGATTAAACCCTTTAGGGGCAGCTTTTACAAATACTTCAAATCCGCAAACAATTTATGTTCGTATTGAAAATAATGACAATGCAACATGTAGTGACACAACACAATTTACTATTCAAATAAACACACAGCCAATTGCAAATCAACCTGCAGATATGGCAGAATGTGATGATGATGGTAATGGACTTGAAGACTTTAATTTTGCTACGCAAGAAGGAACAATTCTTGGAGGACAAGATCCAGCAGAATTTAATATTACATTTCATGCGAATCAAACAGATGCAGATGATGATATGAATCCTTTAGCAACCACTTATTCTGGTAGTGATGGAGAAATTATTTTCGTTAGAATAGAAAGTACTGAAGTAAATAATGATTGTTACGCAACTACTAGTTTTACGTTAGCAGTAAATCCATTACCAGTAGCTGTTATGCCAACTATATTAGAAGAATGTGATGATGATACAGATGGTTTTACAGACTTTATGTTGACAGATGCTGATGCAGAAATATTAGCGGGTCAAACTTCTACGGATGCAATGACGATTACTTATTACGAAACACCCGTAGAGGCGCAAACAGGAGTAGGAACACCATTAACTTCACCATACACAAATACTACACCTGTTACGCAAACAATACATATTCGTATCGAAAATACTGTAACAGGCTGTGTAAATACCTCAACTTTAAATTTACAAGTAAATCCAGCAATTACAGGTACAGTTCCTGCAAACTACAGTGTTTGTGATGATACAAATGGAAATGATACAGATGGTTTTGGAACCTTTGATTTATCTACTTTAGATGCTCAAATACTAGGAGGATTAGCAGGAACCGCAACAGTTACGTATTATGAAACAGATGCTTTAGCGCAAGCAGGCGCAGTAGGGACAGAGCTTCCAATACTGTATACAACAACGACAGCTTCGTTGCAAATCATTCATGCACGAGTTACAGATAATATCACTGGATGTTTTGATGTTGTAGAAGTAACTTTAATTGTGGATCCACTTCCAAACCTAGATAATATACCACCAATGATTGCTTGTGACTTTAATAGTCCTGGAGATATGATGGAAATGTTTGATTTGACAGTACATACACCAGTTGTTGAAAATGGTCAAGTAGGACTTACAATAAGCTATCACTTAAGTGAGACGGATGCAGACGGAAATATAGGAGCTGTTACCAATATCAATGGAACAGATGGGCAACTTGTTTGGGTTCGAGCTGTAAATCCATTAGGTTGTATTCAAGTTGGTAGTTTTGAATTGCAAGTAGAACCTTTGCCATTCTTTGTAGTTCCTACACCTTTAGAAGCCTGTGATGATGAGACAGCAGATGGAATTGCACCAACAGATTTATCCGTTAAGAATGATGAAATTACGGCTTCAAATCCAGATCTAGTAGTGTCTTATCACTTAACCAATGCAGATGCAGAAGGCGATGTGAATGCGCTAGTTTTACCTTATGAGAATACAGCAACACCAACTACATATACGGTTTCTGTAAGAGTAGAAGATATCAATACAGGTTGTCATGTAGTGACGCAATTGACAGTTAATATAAATGATACACCAGCTGTTTTTCCAGCGACTCCATTAGAATACTGTGATACAGATAATGATGGTTTTGGAATCTTCGATATCAGAAGTACAGAAAGTGAAATCACTGGCGGCGTACTTCCAGGTCAAGTAACAGTTACGTATCACGAAACGCCAGAAGATGCAGACAATGATGTAAATCCACTGGCAGATACTTACACGAATATCAATGCGTATAACCAAACGATATATGTACGTGTTGAAAATGTACTTACAGGTTGTTTCAATGTAGTTTCCTTGGAATTAATTGTTCATGATTCTCCAGAGATTGCTGCACTTGATGCTGTGAGTCTCTCAGAATGTGATGATGTGAGTGCAGATCAAATTGCACAATTTGACTTAACAGAAGCAGAGGTCGATCTATTAAACGGAGAAGATCCATTAACTCATACGGTTCGTTACTACAACACGCAAGCCAATGCTATTGCAGGAACTACCACAGGTGAGATCAACAATATAAATGCTTACAGTAACATACCACCGAGTCCACAAGTGATTTGGGTACGTGTGGAAGATCAAGCTACGGACTGTGCAAGTATCACCAATCTAACCTTAATTGTGGATGAACTTCCAGTACTTACACAATTACCAGGATTAGAAACCTGTGATGCGGTCACACTTAATGACGGAATAGAAGTATTTGATTTGACTTCTTTGGCAGAAGATTTACTCAATAGTGTGCCAGGAATTAGTCTTCAGTACTATGCTAGTCAAATGGATTTAGACAATGACACACCAATAGCAGATCCAACAGCCTATAGCAATGCAGAAGTTGGAGTGCAAACAATCTTTGTATTGGCAACTAATGATACTACTGGTTGTCAAAACACAATTACTTTTGATATTAGAGTAAATCCATTACCAAGTCCAACACTAGATCCAAATGGGATGTTGAGCGCAGATGAATGTGATGATGATAATGATGGTTTTGTAGCATTTGATTTAACAGCATTGATCAACGATATTATCAACAATGAACCAGATGTGGTCTATAGTTTCCATGAGACAGCCTCTGATGCTAACAACAACTTAAATCCACTGGCAAGTCCATACACGAATATCATGATGGACACACAGACGATCTATGTGCTAGCGACAAACACTGTTACAGGTTGTTTTACAGTGACACCGCTAACCTTAACGGTTGTTCCAATTCCAGAATTACCACTAAACATTACTGATTTAGAGGCTTGTGATGAAGAGCCATCGGATGGTTTTGCGATGTTTGATCTAACACAAACACAGATGGAAATCTATGGTGATCAAACACCAGGAGACTTTACTTTGAGTTACCATGAGAGTGAACAAGATGCGATTGATGCAGTATCACCTATAGTCAACCTTACAGACTATATCAACATTACGATCAATCAACAAACGATCTGGGTACGTTTAGAAGACAATGCTACGGAGTGTTATGCCATAGGTAGTTTTGATATCATTGTAGTAGTGCCACCAGTGCTGGTACAACCAACACCATTCTCATTATGTGATGACTTAGAGAGTGGAGATGAGAGTGATGAGATTAGTAGTTTTGATCTTACTGATAAATATATTGAGATCACAGGAGGAGACACAAGTTTAACTTTGACGTATTATGCAAGTCAAATGGATTTAGACAATGATACTCCAATAGCAGATCCAACAGCATATCAAAATACAAGCAATCCACAGGTGTTGTACATCAGAGCCAGCAATGCAGCCGGTTGTACAACGGATATCACGATGACACTTCGTGTGCTTCCAATTCCAACACCAAACACAACCCCTACAATCTTAGAGGCTTGTGATGATGATAGTGATGGAGATGCAGCCAATGGTATGTTGATCTTTGATTTGACACAATCCGAGGCAGAGATTGTAGATAATGAAAGTAATGTAACGGTTAGTTACCATACGACAGAGGCAGATGCGGAGGCAGATACTAACCCAATAGCAGACCCAACGATGCACAATGTGGATATGGCGAATGCTGATATGAATGGGCAAGTGATTATTTATGTAAGAGTAGAGAGTGACATCCAGATTGATAGTAATATGTTACCATGTTACAAGGTGGTAGCTTTACCAGTGGTGGTTCATCCACTACCAGAATTAACAGCTACCGCATTTACATATGTATTCTGTGAGTATGACAATGATAATGTGGGACAATTTGATTGGGATGTGGTTACCAACTCCTTAGATCTATTAACAGCACCACAGATGGTGGCAGACTTTACGGTGAGTTATCACCCAACAGTAGCTGATGCAATAGCTAATACCAATGCCCTTGTGAATGGATTTGAAAACACGAGTGATCCACAAACGGTATTTATCCGAGTGGAGAACACTGCAACAGGTTGTGTGAATACCAACAATATTGCTAGTTTAGAGCTTAGTGTAGAACCAATTCCAACGGCAACTGCACCAGCAACCTATGAGTTATGTGCAGTAGATGAGGCAGATCAAGACACAGCGATCTTTGATTTGACAAGTTTAGATGCAACGATCATCAATGGACAAATGGATATGGAAGTAGTGTACTATGAAACAGCGGCAGATGCAGCAATGGATATCAATGCGATCACTAATGCTTCAACGTATATGAATACATCTAATCCACAGACCTTATATGCAAGAGTTCGACAGATGATGACTGGATGTTTATCAGATCCAATCTTATTCAACTTACAGGTGAATCCATTACCAGTGTTTACCCTACCAGCAGATGATATCTTATGTGTGGATGATCAAGGACAGGCATTAGAAGAAAGAATCATTGGAGTAGACTTCGGAGCAGGCTTTAGTTATCAATGGACAACACCAAATGGACCAGCAACAACGGCTACAGTATCTGTAACTACAGAAGGAGAATATAGTGTAACGGTAACAGATGGAAACCATCCAACCAACTGTACATACAGTGATAGTGTTACTTATGAAGCATCTTCAGCACCAAGTGTATTGAATATTCAGATTACTACACCAGCTTTTGCAGACACGCACAATGTAGTGGCTACGGCATCAGGAGGATCAGGAGTGTATGAATACCAATTGGATGATGGTGATTGGCAAACGACAGGAGAATTCTTAGACTTACGTCCAGGAGAGCATACTGTTACGGTAAGAGATACCAATGGATGTGGAGAGCTAGTAAGAACCTTCGAATTGATCGACTACATGAAGTTCTTTACACCGAACGGAGATGAGTATCACCCAACATGGAACATCATCGGACTTAGAAACCAACCAAGTGCAAAGATTTACATCTTTGACAGATATGGTAAGTTATTAAAGCAGATCAGTCCAGCGGGACAAGGATGGGATGGAACCTACAATGGAACACCAATGCCATCGGCTGACTATTGGTTTAGAGTAGAATATGTAGATCCATTTGATGGAACACCAAAAGAATTTATCAGAAACTTTACTTTGAAGAGATAATTCATCATATTTGTTCTATATAATTGTAGGACAATGATTTTAGCAAAATATACAAACAGGATAAAAAATATGTTTAACATATTTTTTATCCTGTTTTTCGTTCAATTAAACGCGCAATTAATGCCTTCTTTAATTGGGGATGCAATTGATATTGGTGGAGACTGCTTTGAAATTACTCAGAATGTAAATAATCAATCTGGAGCTATCTGGTCAGGAACTCCTATTGATATGACAGAAGATTTTGTAGTTGAGTTTAGAGGCTTCTTCGGTACAAACGATGCAAATGGAGCAGACGGAATTACATTTATTATTAAAAATACACAAGCTCCCGAAATTGGGAATTCTGGAGGCGGAATGGGGTATGAAGGTATTAATAACTCTTTAGCTATCGAATTTGATACGTGGCAAAACAATGATTTAGGAGATCCTTTTTTTGATCATCTTGCTATTGTTAGTCAAGGAAATAATGATCATAATGGAACAACTAATCTTGCAGGACCAATACAAGCATCTCCCACATCTACAAATATTGAGGATGGAACAGAACACATTATACGAATTGAGTGGACAGCAGCTACGACTACATTAGACGTATATTTTGATTGTTCGTTGCGTGTTTCATACACAGGGGATATTGTAACGGATTTATTTGCAGGTATTTCACAAGCATACTTTGGCTTTACGGGATCTACCGGTGGAGCAGTTAACTTACAACGTGTTTGCTTTGACTATGTTTCTTTTGCAAATTCTCTAGCTTTTGGTGATGAAATTATTTGTGAAGGCGCATCTCTAGGGTCAGTTGACGCAACAGTAACAGGTGCTACTTCTTATTCTTGGACGCCAACAACCGGTGTTAGTGACCCTACGCTTCCTAATCCAGTATTTACACCTGTGACAACAACAACATATACGGTTGATATTGCAAATAGCTGTGCTGACATTATACAAGAAAGTTTTACAATTACTGTAGAACCATCTCCAACAGCAAATATGGTCTCGGATATTACTGTTTGTGACGATTCAACAAATGATGGTGTCGAAGAGTTTGACTTTTCATCGTTAGACGCAACTGTTTTAGGGGCGCAAGATCCATTATTATTTACAATAACTTATCATTCAAGTCAAGCAGATGCTGACAATAACTTAAATGCTTTTACATTTCCTTATACAAATACCAGTCAATGTGAACAAATATTCGTTCGTTTAGAAAACAATGCAAATCCAACATGTTATAGTACTACTAGTTTTGAAATTTGCGTAAATGTTCTACCTGTTGCAAATCAGCCAAATGATATGAATGCTTGTGATTCGGATGGAAATGGTTTAGAAAATTATGATTTTACAACGCAAGAAGCTACAATCTTAGGAGCGCAAAATGCTACTGATGTAGCTATTACATTCCATACTAACGCAAATGATGCAGATAATAATATAAATCCATTGCCAATTACTTACACAGGAAGTGATGGGGAAACTATTTTTGTAAGAGTAGAAAGTACTGAGGCTGGAAATGATTGTTTTTCGACTACTTCTTTTCAACTGTTTTTAGATGTATTTCCAATAGCGAATACAATAATAAATTTCTCTGTTTGTGATGATAACTCTAATGATGGTGTAGAAGAATTTGATTTTTCTACACTCAATGCAATTGTTTTAGGAACTCAAGATTCTACTTTATATTCTGTAAGCTATCATACAAGTCAAATGGATGCTGATGATAATATAAATCCACTTACATTTCCATACACAAATACCAGTCAATGTGAACAAATATTTGTTCGTTTAGAAAATGACTCAAATACAATGTGTTATGATACAACTAACTTTGAATTTTGTGTAAACAATCAACCAATAGCAAATCAGCCAGCGGATATGATTGCTTGCGATGTTGATAACAATGGTTTTGAAGATTATGATCTTTCAACGCAAGAAGCGGATATTATAGGTGGGCAAAACCCTGTAGATTTTAATATATCTTTTCATGCAAGTCAAACAGACGCAGAGAATAGTATAAATTCACTTCCTTCTACATATACAGGAACTAATGGTGAGACTATTTATGCTAGAGTAGAAAGTACGCAAACTGGAAATAATTGTTTTGCTGTAACTACTTTTAATATTTTATTTGAAACACTTCCAACGGCAAATACACCTACGGATTTAATTGTTTGCGATGATCAGATTGCTGATGGGTTTACTGCTATAGATTTAAATGTAAAAAATGATGAAATCTCAGGAGGAATCCCTGGATTATCTGTAAGATACTATTTAACACTAACTGATGCTGAAAATGATACAAATTCACTAGCAATTCCATACACAAATATCAGTAACCCTCAAATAGTTTTTGTAAGAGTTGAAACAGCAAATACAGGATGTTATGTTACAACTTCTCTAAATATATCCGTAGTAGATGCGTTACAAGTGTTTCCAGCGACTCCATTAGAATACTGTGACACAGATAATGATGGTTTTGGAATCTTCGATATTAGAAGTACTGAAAATGAAATCACGGGAGGAATGCAAACTGATATTGAAGTGTCATACCACGAAACGCCAGAAGATGCAGACAATGATGTAAACCCACTGGCAGATACTTACACGAATATCAATGCGTATAACCAAACGATATATGTACGTGTGGAAAATGTACTTACAGGTTGTTTCAATGTAGTTTCCTTGGAGTTAATTGTTCATGATTCTCCAGAGATTGCTGCACTTGATGCTGTGAGTCTCTCAGAATGTGATGATGTGAGTGCAGATCAAATTGCACAATTTGACTTAACAGAAGCAGAGGTCGATCTATTAAACGGAGAAGATCCATTAACTCATACGGTTCGTTACTACAACACGCAAGCCAATGCTATTGCAGGAACTACCACAGGTGAGATCAACAATATAAATGCTTACAGTAACATACCACCGAGTCCACAAGTGATTTGGGTACGTGTGGAAGATCAAGCTACGGACTGTGCAAGTATCACCAATCTGACTCTGATTGTCAATGAGCTTCCGGTACTTACACAATTACCAGGATTAGAAACCTGTGATGCTATCACTCTTAATGATGGAATTGAAGTATTTGATTTGACTTCTTTGGCAGAAGATTTACTCAATAGTGTGCCAGGAATTAGTCTTCAGTACTATGCAAGTCAAATGGATTTAGACAATGACACGCCAATAGCGGATCCAACAGCCTATAGCAATGCAGAGGTTGGTGTACAAACAATCTTTGTATTGGCAACTAATGATACTACTGGTTGTCAAAACACAATTACCTTTGATATTAGAGTGAATCCATTACCAAGTCCAACACTAGATCCAAATGGAATGTTGAGCGCCGATGAATGTGATGATGACAATGATGGATTTGTTGCATTTGATTTAACAGCATTGATCAACGATATTATCAACAATGAGCCAGATGTGGTCTATAGTTTCCATGAGACAGCCTCTGATGCTAACAACAACTTAAATCCACTGGCAAGTCCATACACGAATATCATGATGGACACCCAGACGATCTATGTGCTAGCGACAAACACTGTTACAGGTTGTTTTACAGTGACACCACTAACCTTAACGGTTGTTCCAATTCCAGAATTACCACTAAACATTACCGATTTAGAGGCTTGTGATGAAGAGCCATCGGATGGATTTGCGATGTTTGATCTAACTCAAACACAGATGGAAATCTATGGCGATCAGACACCAGGAGACTTTACCTTGAGTTACCATGAGAGCGAACAAGATGCGATTGATGCAGTATCACCGATAGTCAACCTTACAGACTACATCAACATTACGATCAATCAACAAACGATCTGGGTACGTTTAGAAGATAATGCTACGGAGTGTTATGCTATAGGTAGTTTTGATATCATTGTGGTAGCACCACCAGTGCTGGTACAACCAACACCATTCTCATTATGTGATGACTTAGAGAGTGGAGATGAGAGTGATGAGATTAGTAGTTTTGATCTTACTGATAAATATATAGAGATCACAGGAGGAGACACAAGTTTAACTTTGACGTATTATGCAAGTCAAATGGATTTAGACAATGATACTCCAATAGCAGATCCAACAGCATATCAAAATATAAGCAATCCACAGGTGTTGTACATCAGAGCCAGCAATGCAGCCGGTTGTACAACGGATATCACGATGACACTTCGTGTACTTCCAATTCCAACACCAAACACAATGCCAACGATTTTAGAGGCTTGTGATGATGATAGTGATGGAGATGCAGCCAATGGCATGTTGATCTTTGATTTGACACAATCCGAGGCAGAGATTGTAGACAATGAAAGTAATGTAACGGTTAGTTACCATACGACAGAGGCAGATGCGGAGGCAGACACCAATCCAATAGTAGATCCAACGATGCACAATGTGAATATGGCGAATGCTGATATGAATGGACAAGTGATTATCTATGTACGAGTAGAGAGTGACATCCAGATTGATAGTAATATGTTACCATGTTACAAGGTAGTAGCTTTACCAGTGGTGGTTCATCCACTACCAGAATTAACAGCTACCGCATTTACATATGTATTCTGTGAGTATGACAATGATAATGTGGGACAATTTGATTGGGATGTGGTTACCAACTCCTTAGATCTATTAACAGCACCACAGATGATAGCAGACTTTACGGTGAGTTATCACCCAACAGTAGCTGATGCACTAGCTAATACCAATGCCCTTGTGAATGGATTTGAAAACACGAGTGATCCACAAACGGTATTTATCCGAGTGGAGAACACTGCAACAGGTTGTGTGAATACCAACAATATTGCTAGTTTAGAGCTTAGTGTAGAACCAATTCCAACGGCAACAGCGCCAGCAACCTATGAGTTATGTGCAGTAGACGAGGCGGATCAAGACACAGCGATCTTTGATTTGACAAGTTTAGATGCAACGATCATCAATGGACAAATGGATATGGAAGTAGTGTACTATGAAACAGCGGCAGATGCAGCAATGGATATCAATGCGATCACTAATGCTTCAACGTATATGAATACATCTAATCCACAGACCTTATATGCAAGAGTTCGACAGATGATGACTGGATGTTTATCAGATCCAATCTTATTCAACTTACAGGTGAATCCATTACCAGTGTTTACCCTACCAGCAGATGATATCTTATGTGTGGATGATCAAGGACAGGCATTAGAAGAAAGAATCATTGGCGTAGACTTCGGAGCAGGCTTTAGTTATCAATGGACTACGCCAAATGGACCAGCAACAACGGCTACAGTATCTGTAACTACAGAAGGAGAATATAGTGTAACGGTAACAGATGGAAACCATCCAACCAACTGTACATACAGTGATAGTGTTACTTATGAAGCATCTTCAGTACCAAGTGTATTGAATATCCAGATTACTACACCAGCCTTTGCAGACACGCACAATGTAGTGGCTACGGCATCAGGAGGATCAGGAGTGTATGAATACCAATTGGATGATGGTGATTGGCAAACGACAGGAGAATTCTTAGACTTACGTCCAGGAGAGCATACTGTTACGGTAAGAGATACCAATGGATGTGGAGAGCTGGTAAGAACCTTCGAATTGATCGACTACATGAAGTTCTTTACACCGAACGGAGATGAATATCACCCAACATGGAACATCATCGGACTTAGAAACCAACCAAGTGCAAAGATTTACATCTTTGATAGATATGGTAAGTTATTAAAGCAGATCAGTCCAGCGGGACAAGGATGGGATGGAACCTACAATGGAACACCAATGCCATCGGCTGACTATTGGTTTAGAGTAGAATATGTAGATCCATTTGATGGGACACCAAAAGAATTTATCAGAAACTTTACTTTGAAGAGATAATTCAAACAAAAAAGAAATACATACAAAAAACCGAAGAAACATAATCTTCGGTTTTTTTATTTTAAAATTTCATGGTATAGGTAAATTTAATTGCTCGTATTATTGTTATTTCTTTTGGGAAGTTAAAGCGAAATCAGTTATGAGAGAATGTGATGGAAATTAAGCTGAAATCAAACAATAAATTGAATCTGCGTAGTTTCAAACAATACGAAAACTTAGTAGTATAATTAATAGTTTGTTTCGTGATGATTGCATTCTATAAGTCATTTTGTAAAAAGAGATTATTCGCAAAAAAATATATTTCCAAGATTTGTGATAAAAACTTAGATTGTTTTTTAACAAAATAAAAAAGCTTCATTGTAATAAATGAAGCTTTTTAAGGTAATCAAATCGGTTGTGATGATGTAATATTATAGTTTAAACGAAACAGATAAAGTAACGTTTGAATTTATGTTGTTGATGTTGGCGCGATCTACTAAACCAACTTGAAAAAGTTGTGGATTTCTTACTTGTTCACTTCTGTCGTAAGCAAGATCTATAGCTAAACTGCCAAAATTATATCCTAATCCAAGAGAGTATCCTTCTAAATCACCAATAGTTGTTCCGTCTTGATATGGACTTTCTTCAAAGCGGTATCCTCCACGTAAGCTAAATTGTTTGATTCTGTATTCTCCTCCAATTCTGTAGGTCGAAGCAGCTTGTAATTGAGTTTCTATATTGTTGTTTGTTGCAAGGAAATCGTTAGTTGGACGTAATTTAGCATTCGCGTAATCTTTTAAAGAATAATCGAAACTGATGAGTCCTTTTTTTCCAAATATGTAAGCAAAACTTCCGGTAATGTTCCCTGGAGATACAATTCTATGTTCTCTGTATGCGTTTACAACATTTGGAAAAATATCACGTCTTAAAATTTCTGTAGGACTTGTAGGATTTCTGAAATCAGTGCTTAGTCCTTGAATTAATTCATCGTTTAAGCTATACCAAGTTGGAGATTGATATGAACCTCCTAAACGAATGTTTTGTAACTTTAAGATGGCTCCAACTTGAAAAGAAATTCCAGTCCCATACGTGTACAATTCATTAGAAAATTCTGCATATTGTAATCCAGAACCTAAATTCACTGGACTTTCAGTTAAAACTTTTCGTTCTCTATAATCTACATCATGAGAGTTAATATTTAATCCTAAGTATAGATTATTTCTGTATTGTGCAGCTACATTAAATGTATATTTTCTGTTGAAACCAGAAGTTTGAACTAAATATTCGTGATCTGCTCCGTCTGAATAGTCAGCATTCGAAGTATAAGCAGTATTATCATTGTCGTTTGTTACTGGATTAATGATAAAACCTTCATAACCTAAAAAACCTTGTTGTGCTTCAAAACCAATATTTTCACCTAAAAATAAATAAGTATCTGTGTCGCTTTCATCAATTTGCTGTGCAATATCTCCTAAAAATTGCCCATTGGCTAGGATAACAAAGTAATCTGCAATTCCTCTCGAGTTGTTATTTCTTCCAGCAGCGAGATAGTTATTGTAATAATTACCATTGTTTTGAACATTTAGTCCTAAAGAAATTTTCCTCCAGTCTCCATTGTCCATATTATTAAAAACAAAAACAATTCCAGCTTGATTCAGATCAAATTCAGAATCATTTCTATTAACTGTAGAGTTAAAGTATGAAACATCATTGTCGTTGTTGTAGTTACTTAATGAAACGGTAACTTCGCTAGTGCTAAAAATAGCTGAGCCTGCTGGGTTTATTGAAAATGCTGAGAAATCACCTCCAAGAGCTCCAAAAGCTCCGCTCATTGCTTTAAAACGTGCTGTTCCATTTAAATCCTCTGATGAAAATCGAACAATGTCGTCAACGTTTTGGGCGTTACTTACAGACATAGCAAGAACACCTATGAATAGTATGAATACTTTTTTCATAATTTAATTTAGTATTATTTTTAGGGATATATGTTAATGTGTGTGATTTAGTTTCTTCCACCTCTTCTTCCGCCGCCTCTGCTAGATCCGCTTGATCTGCTGCTTCCGCTAGATGATCTAGAAAAAGATCCTCTACTACTTGAAGGTCTAGAACTATTAACTCTAGATCTTGTAGAAGGTCGGGTGATTGTAGATCTTGTATGTGAATTTCTCGTAGCACGTGTTGACCTCGTAGATCTTGTATTTCTTGTAGCACGAGTTGATCTTGTGCTTCGTGTATTTCGTGTTGCTCTTGTATTTCTACTATTTCTTGAAGATCGAACAGAACTGTTGTTTCTTCTAGAAGAACGCGAGTTAGAATAGCGGCTGTTTCTGTTACTACTTCTCGAGTAATAGTTTGCTCTTCTGTTTGCTATAGCTCTATTTGCGTAAGTTCTTCTTCCTCTGTTGTATGCGTAAGCGTATCCGTATGGAGATCTCCAATATGGATTATAAAACCCTCCACCGTAAAATCCAGCATATGGAGAGTAAATTCCGCAGAAAGCTCCACCATATCCCCAGTTGTTCCAACCCCAACTGTTCCATCCCCAACGATTCCATCCCCAGTTGTTCCAACCCCAACGGTTCCAACCCCAGCGATTCCATCCCCAGTTATTCCAGCCCCAATTGTTCCAGCCAAATCCATTTCCTCCGTATACATTGATGGTAATGTCATTGGCTGTTTCTCCCCAAGGAGAGTAACTTTCGGTATATCCAATTGCTTCAACATTAGTTTCTGTGTCAACATTATTTTGGCTAGAGTAGGAGTCTACGTCTGTAAAGACATCTCCGTCTCCATAGATATCGTCAGCCTCCATTGATTTTTGTTCAAAGTAATTTTGATATGCATTATTACTAGGATTAGCAACTTCAGTTGTTTGTACTTGTTCTTGTTCCGAACCATAAATGCCATCATCGTATGTGGCTTGTTGATATGTGCCACATGATGTTAATGTCAAAAAAGTTAATGCTAAAACGTATACAGCGCTGATGTTGTTTTTTAAATGGTAAATTACTCGCATATCTCCTAAAATTAATTGTTGAACAATACAAAAATAGTTAGTTTTGTCGAAACTATTTTATATTTAACATATTCACAATATTTGTGCCAAACTACTAAGAATGAGCAAGAAATTAACTAAGAGAACTGAAGATTACTCAAAATGGTATAACGAATTGGTTGTAAAGGCTGACTTAGCCGAGAATTCAGCTGTAAGAGGTTGTATGGTAATTAAACCATATGGCTATGCTATTTGGGAAAAAATGCAAGCTCAATTAGATAAAATGTTTAAAGAAACGGGACATGAAAACGCATATTTTCCGCTATTTGTACCTAAAAGCCTGTTTGAAGCGGAAGAAAAAAATGCAGAAGGCTTTGCAAAAGAGTGCGCGGTTGTGACACATTATCGACTAAAAACGAATCCTGATAAAGAAGGAAAGTTAATGGTAGACCCAAATGCAAAACTAGAAGAAGAGCTTATAGTTCGTCCTACAAGTGAAGCCATTATTTGGAATACATATAAAAATTGGATTCAATCATATAGAGACCTTCCTATTTTAATAAACCAATGGGCAAATGTAGTACGTTGGGAAATGCGTACACGTTTATTCTTAAGAACAGCAGAGTTTTTATGGCAAGAAGGTCATACGGCTCACGCAACAAAAGCAGAAGCAGTAACTGAATCTTTACAAATGCAACGAGTATATGCTGAATTTGCTGAAGATTTTATGGCAATGCCAGTAGTAAAAGGTGCAAAAACTGAAAGTGAACGTTTTGCTGGAGCACTAGACACATATACTATAGAAGCTCTAATGCAAGATGGAAAAGCATTACAAGCTGGTACGTCACATTTCTTAGGTCAGAACTTCGCAGAAGCTTTTGATGTAAAATATGTAACAAGAGAAGGCAAACAAGAATTAGTATGGGCAACTTCTTGGGGAGTTTCTACACGATTAATGGGAGGATTGATAATGACTCATAGTGATGATGCTGGATTAGTATTGCCTCCAAAATTAGCTCCAATTCAAGTAGTTTTTGTTCCTATATATAAGAATGAAGAACAATTTGATGCAATAGCAGAAAAAGTTGCAGAAATTTCTACTCAATTAAAAGATAAAGGAGTTTCTGTTAAATTTGATAAAAGAGATACTTTGCGTCCAGGAGCGAAATTTGCTGAATGGGAATTAAAAGGAGTTCCTTTGCGAATTGCCATGGGAGCACGTGATCTAGAAAATGGAACATTAGAAATAGCACGTAGAGATACCTTTGAAAAACAATCAGTAGCACAAGAAAATGCTGTAGAAACTGTTTTAAGCCTTCTAGAGCAAATTCAAGAAGATTTATTTGCAAAAGCTAAAAGCTATAGAGATCAAAACACTACAGTAGTAGATACGTTTGATGAATTTAAAGATACAATAAAAAACAAAGGTGGATTTGTTTCTGCACATTGGGACGGTACAGCTGAAACCGAAAACAAAATAAAGGAGCTTACAAAAGCAACAATTCGCTGTATTCCATTAGATGCTTTGGAAGAAGAAGGAAAATGTGTATATTCGGGGCAGAAATCAACTCAGAGAGTGTTATTTGCGAAAGCTTATTAAAAAAAAAGAAAAAAACTTTTAAAAATAGTTGGAGCATATAAAAATAGTTGTATTTTTGCATCCGCTAACAGAAATAATGGCCCGTTCGTCTAGGGGTTAGGACGCCAGGTTTTCATCCTGGTAACAGGGGTTCGAATCCCCTACGGGCTACTAATTTTTTCTGTAAGTTTTATTTGCAAATATTAATTATTGGATTAAATTTGCAACCTCATTGAAAAATGATGGCCCGTTCGTCTAGGGGTTAGGACGCCAGGTTTTCATCCTGGTAACAGGGGTTCGAATCCCCTACGGGCTACTAAACATTAAGTTTAAAGAACAAAGATAATTAAGAAGAGAGATGGCAAATCACAAGTCAGCATTAAAAAGAATCAGAAGCAACGAGACTAAGCGTCTAAGAAATAGATATCAGCACAAAACAACTCGTAATGCTATTAAGAAATTAAGAGGATTGACTGATAAGAAAGAAGCTGAAGCTTTATTCTCTAACGTAGCTTCTATGATTGATAAATTAGCAAAGCGTAATGTTATTCATAATAACAAAGCAGCTAACTTAAAATCTAAACTAGCTAAACACGTTAGTGCTTTATAATATTAAAGTAACTTAACTTATTAAGATATTTAACTCCAATTTAATTGGAGTTTTTTTTATGCCTAAATTTTACTTAAAATCCTAACATAAAAAAGCTGCTTATGAAATGTAAGCAGCTTTTTTTATATAAAATATGAGCTTTTTATTTGTCTATGCGTTCATAGAGATTAAAAACTCTTCGTTATTTCTGGTTTGTTTGATACGCTGATTGATAAATTCCATAGCTTCAACTGGATTCATATCAGCAAGGTACTTGCGCATTACCCACATACGTTGAATTGTGTTCTCATCAAGTAATAGATCATCTCTACGTGTGCTTGAAGAAGTAAGATCGATCGCAGGGAAAATACGTCTATTAGAAATCTTACGATCCAATTGAAGTTCCATGTTACCAGTTCCTTTAAACTCTTCAAAAATTACTTCGTCCATTTTAGAGCCTGTTTCAGTCAATGCAGTAGCAATGATTGATAAAGATCCTCCACCTTCGATATTTCTAGCGGCTCCAAAGAAACGCTTTGGTTTGTGAAGTGCATTTGCATCTACACCACCACTTAATATTTTTCCAGAAGCTGGTTGTACTGTATTGTAGGCTCTTGCAAGTCTCGTAATTGAATCTAGTAAGATAACAACATCGTGTCCGCACTCTACTAAACGCTTTGCTTTCTCTAAAACAATATTTGCAACTTTTACATGATCTGAAGCTTCTTTATCAAATGTAGAGGCAATTACTTCTCCTTTTACATTGCGTTGCATGTCTGTAACTTCTTCAGGACGCTCATCAATAAGTAAAACAATTTGATATACTTCAGGATGATTTGCTGCAATTGCATTAGCAACATCCTTTAATAACATTGTTTTACCTGTTTTTGGCTGTGCTACAATCATTCCTCTTTGTCCTTTTCCGATAGGAGAGAACAAATCCATAATTCGTGTAGAAATTGTACTCTGACGTTCAGCTAAGTTAAATTTCTCATCAGGGAATAATGGTGTTAAATGTTCAAAAGCAACACGATCTCTTACTACTTGCGGATCTAAACCATTAATCTTACTAACTTTAATTAAAGGAAAGTACTTTTCACCTTCTTTTGGAGGCCTTACAATACCTAAAACAGTATCTCCAGTTTTTAATCCAAATAAACGAATTTGTGATTGTGATACATAAATATCATCAGGTGATGACAAATAATTATAATCAGATGATCTTAAAAATCCATAACCATCTTGCATAATATCTAAAACACCTTCACTCTCAATAATTCCGTCAAATTCAAAATCTGGTTCACGATAACGATTACGTTGATCTTTATTTCCGTTATTCTTGTTAGAATGGTCTTTCTTATTATGCTTATTATTTTGTTGAGAATGATCTTTCTTATTATTGTGTTTGTTATTCTGTTGAGAATGATCTTTCTTATTGTTATTCTGTTGTTTGTTGTTATTACTTGTATCCGATTGTTCCTTTCCAGATTTCTTAGAATCATCTTTCTTTGCTTGTGGAGCATTATTTTTTTGATTCTTGTCAGAAGTCTTACGTGTTTGTTTGTTTTGTTTAGGAGTCGGAGTGTTAGATTTTTCAGAAGAAGTTGGCTCTGACTTTTTTTGTGGACTTGGAGTCGGAGGAGTAGGCTTATCAGTTCGTTGATTAGGTTCGCGTTTAATTCGCCTTCTCTTTGTTGGAGTCTCCTCGGCTTTTTTAGTTTTTGGTTCGGCTTTGGTAATTGGTGCTACTGACTCAGGATTACTTGCCTGAAGATCTAATATCTTATAAATTAAATCTAATTTCTTTAAAGTTCTATACTTCGGAACAGCTAAAGTCTTTGCTATTTCTTGTAATTCGGGGAGCTTTTTGCTTTTTAATTCTGAAATTTCTAACATTTATTGGATTGTAATGAATTTTTTTTTGAAAAATGAGTGATAAAAATACTCGTAAGAAGTGTGTAAATCTATTATTAACAATAGATTATGAATTGTCTATGCAATAATACAAATTTATTTTAATAAACAAAATAGTATTTTATGAAAAGAACCATTATTTTTGTGATCCATTTTTAAGATATGATTCAAAGAATACAGAGTATATATATGATATTAGTTGCAGCAATTGCTGGTGGCTTAACGTTTGTATTAAACTTGTATACATTAGAAAATGAAGTAGAAGTTTTTGCTAAAGACGAACCTTTATACTTAGGCTTGTTTATGGCATCTGCTGTGATAGCTTTAATCACTATCTTCTTATTTAAAAACAGAAAATTACAATTTGTGTTGAATCGTTTCAACATCTTATTTAACCTTATTTTATTAGGGATATTTGTATATCGAATGCTAAATTTATCTGGAGAGGTTGGTAAAATCTCTGAGAAAGGTATTGGGGTTATTCTTCCTATTATTTCTATCGTTTTATTAGTGCTCGCAAACCGAGCAATTAAGAAGGATGAAGACCTTGTAAAATCTGTAGATCGATTACGATAAACCTAACATCTTAGTAATCTTAGTGCGTAAGAAACTCCAAAGTGTCAAACCTTTGGAGTTTTTTTAGTTTAACTCTAAATTGTAAATAAATAGTTTTTAGAGTAGTAAAATCATCAAGGAAAAATCAAACCAAGTAGAAGTACGGGAATTTTAAAATCAAGAAAATCACGCTGAAATTCGATATAATTGAATTGTAAGTTTACAGAAAACAAACCTATAAAACTTTTATTATGGAACTTACAGCATCAATTTATGGAGGAGGGCCTTTTTATCCTGGTCCAAACTCTGCATTACCTGCAATCAAAGAAACTGGATTTACAACAGTAGTTTGTTGGGCACTTCATGTGCGACCAAATGGTGATATTGCCTATAATGATACTCTGATTATTACTAATGGACAATATGTTGGAGAAGAATCTTGGGGACAACAATTAGAAGAAGTAAAAGAAGGAGGAAGTGTTAATAGAATTCTATTCTCTATTGGAGGTTGGCAAACAAATGATTTTTATCATATCATGAATTTATTGAATACTCAGGGAGATGGACCTAGCAGTATTTTATTTAAAAATTTTGAGACATTACTTCATGTTATTCCTGCAATAGATGGTATTGATTATGATGATGAAGGAAACTACAATATTAATACTATTGTAAGATTTAGTCGTATGCTAGCAAAGATAGGATATAAAGAAGTTACATTCTGTCCTTATACAAACAGCCCATTTTGGATTAATTGCTTAAAATGTATAGAAGTAACAAATCCTGGGTTGGTTACAGGGTTTAATTTACAATGCTATGCTGGTGGAGCATATAATATAGGTAGAGTGAAAAAAGACTGGATTGATCCTTTACAAAGTGCAATGGGAAGTAATTTTGATGCTCCAGGTTTCATAGATCCAGGATTATGGTGTAAAAACGGTGATGGATGTACACAAGGAATGGATCCTAAACAAATAAAAAGTCAATTCACAAAGTGGAAAAAAGACAAAATTAAAGGCGGATTTATCTGGTTGTACGACGATATCGAAAAATGTGGGAACGATCCAGAAGCTTATGCAGCTGCTATTTTAAGCGGATTAAGCTAAGAAAAATAAATACCATTGTATCAAATAATAAAACCTCAGCGAATACTGAGGTTTTTTTGTTTTTAGTGATTTCCCTAAAAATTAAATAGTGTTTTCCCTGTAACAATCTAGTTTTCTTCCTTGATTTTTTCTTTCAGAATAGTAGCAATTTTGTCCTGTACAATTTCGAAAATGAACAGGCGAACACCGAAAAGCCTAATGAATAGAGTAGGTGAAACAAAAAACAATTTTATGAGTTTATCAAAATATAATCCAGGACAAGAACTGGCAAGTATCGATTTTGAATCTATGATTGGAGGACCGTTAATTTCTGTAGTAAATGCGCAAGCACAAGCTTCAATGAGTTCGGTAGATTTTATCCAAAAAGTAGGTTTTACAGAAGACAAAGAACCAATTTATGTGTCTTTTAAATACCCAAAACAAGTTGCACCATATCAAGAAGGAAATATAGGAAAAGTTATTTCTATTGATGTTACTAATGGAGGAAGTGGATATACAGAACCTCCAATTGTTACCATAGCTGGAGATGGAACTGGTGCTACGGCAAAAGCATTTTTAGATGGTACAGACGCTGTACAACGTATTGAAATAGAAAATGGAGGAAATGGATTTACAAATGCAACTGTTACAGTTGTAGGAGACGCAACTGCTGATGCTACAGTAGGAACAGTGCAAGGAATTCCTGCAAAATTTCAAGAAATGCAGATTGAAGTGCCAATCTTAACAATGTTGCCAATTCCTTTTATTCGTATTGATGAAACCACAGTAGATTTTAACGCAAAAATTAATTCGGTTGAATCTAGAAATGTAGAAACAGAAGCAGGTGTTAAAGGAAATCTAACATTAAAGCAACGTTGGCCAGGTGGATCAGCACGATTGAATGTTTCTGCATCTTACAAACGTAAGTCGCAGCAAGGATTCAACATTGAAAAAACATATTCAATGGCAGTACATGTAAAAGCTGTACAAGATGAAATGCCAGCAGGAATGGAAAAACTGTTAGGAATTTTAGAAAATGCAATTGTTTCAACTCCAGCAGCTTAAAGTTAAAAATTAAACAATGGCAAATTTACAAGATTATTTAGGGACATTAGTCGCTAGTGTAAATCAAGCAAGAGTATTGGCGGATATCGAATCCGCCAACATTGCTGAACAATATGCACAGCATCGTTTATTAAAGCATTTCTCTATTCCGAGAATGAAAATGCAAAATGTAGAATTTACGATTCCCATCGCAATAGATGAAGTGCAAACTTCAGAACCGATAGATTATCAACCGATTGATAATAAAACGTTTGTCTCACAAGCGTATGACGAACTTACCAATGTATATCAAGTGAGAAGCTTTGACAGAAAATCATCTTTACAACTGCGAAAAGCACTTTACCTTCATGCAGACGAACTAGAAAGAAATTTGAAATCTGGAGAAAACGTTGATGTAGCTTTGCAGAAATTTTCAGAGAAAATTGCAATACAAGCATTAGAAATCAAAACGCCAACGCAATCAACATCTGCAAGTTTGGCAACTGGAGCTATCAAATCAAAAGAAACAAAAGGAGAAAAAAATACAGAAAAAATGGCGCAGATAACCAAAGATGTGATTCGTGAGAAGATGATTTCACGTTTGCAGTCTTCTATCAAGCCAAAAGAAATTCAACGAAGTATAGAAAATGCAAACGTAATTGTAGAAGCTAGTAGGTTGAAAGAACAAAAAACCGAAAACATGGTTTTTATTAAAATGACCGTTCTTGAAGAAGGCATGGAATGGCATACCATTGAAAATGAAGATGGAACAAGCAATTCAAAGCTTTTACCAGAATAATCATAAGAGAAAAAATGTAATACAATACCAATGAACAAATCTTTAGTAGATATCGTAGAAAAATGTAAAGCCTTCTTGTTTCAAGTTCCCAATTTAGCAGACAAGTTAGGAGAAAAAGATGTACACTTTATAACAGAATTGACAACTTGGCTACAGGAATCGGAAGAATTCTTAAAAACATATAACTACGCGCAATGTTCAGAGATAGCAGGATTAAGGAGTCAGCTAATGACTCCTTTGTTATCCTCTGAGAAAAATTCGTCTAAACGTAAAGAACAATTATATGTAGCTTCTACCATATTATATCCGGCGCAAGGCGTATTGCAAGCGGTTTTAGAACCTATTGAATACAAAGTACAACAAGCGCGTGAAATCATAGCACAACTATTACAGCTAGCAAAACAAGCAGGAATGATTCGTTATGAAGCACATATAGATTTCAATACTTACATCATGGGAATTTTTGAAAGTTTTAAAAATCATGAGCAACTCAGAGCGAGTATGGCTAAAGTATTAACAATGGTAAACCGATCGGATGTATTGCGAATTATGGCAGAGGAAATTGATTTTTCCTAACAGACCTAAATATATTAGCTTAACAACTTCGCCATTTCGTCGTCGTCCCAATATTTTGCTACTTCAGCGGCTGTAATACCTTTGCTATAACTTGCAAATACGGCAGTACTTCCAATAGTAACATCCAAACCTTTTTCAATTAAAAGTTTTGCCATTTCTGGATGTCCGCCTTGATCTGCTAAATAATGTGCAGGTGTCCAACCGTTGTTGTCTAGCACATTTGGATTGGCGTTTTCATGGAGTTTAAAATAAGCTTTCAAGCCATCTAAACGTTTGCTTCGTGCTAAATAGTGTAAGCAATGTGTACCTTGTTCATTTTTAACATCAAACGAAAAGCCTTTAGAAAATAATTCGTTAATAATTTCTGGTTCTCCTACTGAGCAAGCATGAATAGTCGCAGAACTTCCTGCATTATCTGTATGTTCTTTATCTAAATTACTTCTATTTGTATACAAACTAATACAACTAATAGCGTTTAAATACTTTTCCAGTCCATCTGGTGTCCAAGAATATTCACTAATTTCTTCTTGTTCCCAGGTTTCCATGTCAGTATACGAATCATTAGCATCACCTGTATACGGTTTAATGTACTGCATCCAACCATTTGTAATTTTATACTTTACACGAACACCGTCATTCTCTCCAGTTGTTTCCCAGTCTTGAATTTTGGTATTATCTAAATGCATAATACTATTGAGTAGAGGAGACGCACCGTAATTATCGGTTGTATTGATATCAGCTTTCATTCGAAGTAATTCTCCAATCATAAGGTAGCTTCCTGAAGTAGCAGCAACATTCAAGGCGGTTTGCCCGAAACTATCTTTGGCTTCTAAATCAATTTCTTTAATCTTTTCTATTTTAAAAATAGCTGTAAAATCTATAGCTGCGGCTAAATGTAGCAAGGTTCCTTTTTTGTCAGTTTCAACTAAAACATCAGCGCCATTTTCGATTAAAATTTCGCAAATAGCTTTGTGTTCCTTTGAAACAGCTAATTGCAAAGGATAAAAATCTTGTTGGTCAGCGACATCCAATTTTGCACCATGATTAAGTAACAATAGTACAATTTCTTTATGTCCGTTAAAAGCAGCACAATGCAATGCTCCAGAATTTGGTCCCATAAAATTTACGTCTGCTCCATTGTTAATACAATCTTGCACAGTTTCTAAATTACCGTTTTCTGCAGCGATGATGAGTTCTTTGTTGTAGTCCATATAGTTTTTTGAATGATATTATAAGATTTTGATAAAGTAAAATTTTTAAGTGTAACGAAGCTCTTGAACGAATTAATTTTCAGGCTTGTAATCTTTAGGATGTAAAGGTCTGTTAATTGATTTCAAATAATTAATTTCATCTTCCGTCATTTTTGCACCTCTTTCTACTAACAGATCAAAAAATTGATGTCCGTTCCAATATGCTTGTCCAAGAATACTAATATCGCAAGGACTTGTGTATTGTCCGTTATTCGGAACCACTAAATTTACATCTGAACCTGCATCAATCAAAGCTTCAACAAAGTTTGGTTCATTACAACCTGTAAGTGCGTGAAATAATGCACTTTTTCCTTTATTATCGAGTAATTTTACATCTGCTCCATGAAGAAGTAAATACACACCAATATAAGCGTACACTTCCAAATAACCAGTGCCTTGTCCTTTGGAAGCAATCAAATTTAAAGGTGGTTTTCCGTTTCTCTTTATATTGACATCGAGACCTTTATCACCGAGAATTTCGATCATATCTACATAACCTTTCAATGGAAACCATTGATCATCTGTATTTACAGCAATGTGAAAAGGAACTCGAATATTTGATAATTCTATACTGTCAACCAACTTGCGGAGTTCGGGAACATTTTTCTTTTTTACAGCTCTTTTTATGGCGTTATTAATGCTTTTGATTTCTTCTTCTTGCATTAGAATTATTTTGTTTCTCTAAATGTAATTAATTCTAAATTAATATCGATTGGCGAGTTCAATAATCTCTAAATCTTTAATCTTATCTTGATCAATTACAAAGCGTAGCATGGTACGGACTTTATGAAATCCGTGTTTTCCACATGCGCCAGGATTCATATGTAGTAAATTCAGTTTTTTATCAAACATCACTTTTAAAATATGTGAATGTCCGCAAATAAAAAGTTTTGGTGGATTTTTCCGAATCTCTTCACGTACACGTACATTATATTTATTTGGGTAACCGCCAATATGCGTGATCCAAACATCAACACCTTCACACATAAAACGATTGTGTTCAGGAAATTCCATACGTGCTTTATCGTTATCAATATTTCCATAAACTCCACGTAAGGGTTTCAATTTCTGAATAGTATCAGTTATAGACAAATCGCCAATGTCGCCAGCGTGCCATACTTCATCAGCATATTGTACATGTTTTAAAATTTGATCGTCAATATGACTATGTGTGTCGGATAATAGTAAAATTTTCTTCATAAAACCGTTTTCGGTAAACCTGTGAACTATTGATGAGAAATTCGCCTTCAAAATATTGAATTAAAGTTCAATATGTTTAAACTTCAATTATTGAGTAAAACTTTGCTAAATAAATGTGAATTCCCGTAAAATAATGAATTAAAACTTATCTTTGTCAGTCTGAAACAAAAGTAGCAAAATTACCTTGAGATACTTCATTGAACTTTCTTATAATGGCGAAAAATATCACGGTTGGCAAAACCAGCCAAACGCTATTTCTGTACAAGAAGTTATCGAAAAAGCTTTATCTACATTGTTGCGATCTAAAACTGCTATTGTCGGCGCAGGACGAACAGATGCTGGTGTACATGCCAAACAGATGTATGCACATTTTGATACTGACATAGTATTTAATCAAACAGAACTAACATTTAAGCTGAATTCATTTTTACCAAAAGATGTAGCCATTCAGAAAATTCATCAAGTAAAGAAAGATGCACATGCACGATTTGATGCTACAGGAAGAACGTATGAATATTTGATTGTAAGCGCTAAAAATCCTTTTTACAATCAATCTGCACATACAGTTTACAAGCAGCTAAATATTGATTTGATGAATGAAGCTGCGCAAGAATTGTTTAATTACAATGACTTTAAATGTTTTTCAAAAACGCATACAGACGTAAAAACATATATCTGTAAACTTGAAAAAGCGGTTTGGGAACAAAAAGGTGAACTTTTAGTTTTCACAATTCGCGCGGATCGTTTTTTAAGAAACATGGTGCGTGCCATTGTTGGAACGTTGATAGAAGTAGGCTTAGGGAAATTATCTATAGAAGGATTTAAAAAAATAATAGAATCGAGAGATCGAAATAAAGCAGGGACTTCGGTACCAGGAAAAGCATTATATTTAACAGCTGTGACCTATCCCGCAGAAACATTTACAACGCATGGCTAAAGTAACAGGAAAAGTATTTGATGTCGGTCTTTTTAAACGATTATTGACATATACGAATCCGTACAAATTTACCTTATATTTTGTAGCAATTGCAGCAATATTATTATCTGTATTTGCAGTAGCAAGACCCATTTTATTAAGAATTACGGTTGATGATTACATCGTAACTAAAGACAAGCATGGTTTGTTAATTTACATACTTTTTATGTTAGGTGTTTTGGTATGTGAAGTAATATTTCAATTTCTATTTGTATTCTACGCAAACTGGCTTGGACAAAGTATTATTAAAGATATTCGAAAAAAACTGTTTCATCATATGCTGCAATTTAAAATGGCGTATTATGATAAATCTTCTGTAGGTCGTTTGGTTACTAGAGCTGTAAGTGACATAGAAACTATAGCGAGTATTTTTAGTCAAGGATTATTTGTCATCATTGCAGATTTACTCAAAATGCTAGTAGTAATTACAGTAATGTTGTTTATGAGTTGGAAATTATCGTTAATTGTTTTCGCGATTCTTCCGTTAATCATTTATGCAACTCGTGTATTTCAAAAAGCAATGAAAGCTGCCTTTGAAGAAGTAAGAGCGCAAATATCTAACTTAAACTCCTTTGTGCAAGAACGTGTTACAGGAATGAAAATCGTTCAATTATTCTCAAGAGAAGAAAGAGAATTCGCAAACTTCAAAGAAATTAATGAAAAACATAAAAAAGGTTGGCTAAAAACCATTTGGTATAACTCTATCTTCTTTCCAATTCCAGACTTGGCAAATTCAATTGCTATTGGTTTAATAGTTTGGTATGGAGGATTGATGTCTGCGACAAATTCATCTGTAAAATTAGGATCTATTTTAGCATTTATCATGATGATTGGAATGTTGTTTAGGCCTTTACGTCAAATAGCAGATAAATTCAACACCTTGCAAATGGGAATGGTTGCTGCCGGACGCGTGTTTAAAGTTTTAGATACAGAAAGTAAGATAGAAGACAACGGAAAGCTGACTTCAATAGATGTAAAAGGAAGTTTATCGTTTAAAGATGTGCATTTCTCATACATTGAAGATGAAGAAGTATTGCACGGAATTTCATTTAATGTAGCGCAAGGACAAACGGTTGCTATTGTTGGAGCAACTGGAGCAGGAAAATCTACAATTATCAATCTGTTAAATCGTTTTTACGAAATTGACTCAGGAACGATTACCATTGATGGAACTGATATAAAAAATATAAAATTGACAGCTTTACGCGAAAAAATTGCGGTGGTTTTACAAGATGTATTTTTATTTGCAGATACCATATTAAACAATATCACCTTACAAAACCCTGCGATTACTAGAGAAACTGTTGAAGCAGCAGCAAAACAAATTGGCGTGCACGATTTCATTATGAATTTGCCAAACAATTACGAATACAATGTAAAAGAACGTGGTAGCATGTTGTCTTCTGGGCAACGACAATTAATTTCGTTTTTAAGAGCGTATGTCACAAATCCTAGTATTTTAATTTTGGATGAAGCAACCTCATCAGTAGACTCATATTCAGAACAACTCATTCAAACTGCTACTGATACAATTACCAAAGGTAGAACTTCCATTGTCATAGCACATCGATTGGCAACTATCAAAAAAGCAGATACCATTATTGTAATGGATGCAGGAAATATTGTAGAACAAGGTTCGCATGACGAATTACTTCAAATAGAAAACGGATATTACAAAAATCTATATGAAGTACAGTTTATTCAACAAGAATCTGACAAGTAAACTACATATACACTTTATATAAAACTCCAATAATTATAGCTAAAATAAGGAGTAATAGGAAGACTACTGATGTTATAGTAAAAATGATAAAAGCCTTTGTAAATAGTTGCTTAGTATTGAGTTTAAATACTCTTGTGAGTACATAAAAGAAGTAAAAAAATAAACTGGCTATTGACAATAAACTCAAGATGTTTTGTACTTCTATAGACAAGAAAAGCAAAGGAATAAACAGTGAGTATACGACTAGTTGATACTGAGAAATTGTATAGAGATTAAGTACAATGTGTTCTGTGTAATTATACTTTTTGTAATTTAAAAAAGCAATCTTGGTAACCAGCGCATTTACAGGAATTGATAAAAAGGCAAACAAATTAAAATATTCCATAAAAAAGTAAAAACCTTTCATAGAACTTTCTGAAGCTAAATCATTTTGATAAAAACCTTTAAAGGCATTTTCATAAAAAGCGATGGTTTCTTCTAGCAAGAATGTCTTGTATAAAAAGTTATACAATCCTGTGATTGCTAAACTGATTAAGAAAAAATTGATAGGATTTAAATACTTTTTGCGCGTTCCTTGGATAAAACTATCAATGACAACTTCGGGCTTTGAAAACATACCGCGAACCGTTTTTAGTAAGGTATTGTCATAGTTTAAAAAACGTTTTGAAAAATCTTTCCACAAAATTTTTAATGTAAGCCTATTGTGAATTATTTTAGCTCCACAATTGGCGCAAAATTTATGGGTAGTTTCTAGTGGATAATCACAATTTTTACATTGCATAGGTTTGCTATTTTGGGAAATCTATTAATTATCTATAAGTCGCATTCTTTCTAAAATGTTACCTAGTTATAGTTAACTTAAATCATTTTGAAGCATTTCTTGAAGTGCAAGTATATCTTCATACAATACAAATTCACCATCTCTTATATAAGAAATTTGTCCAGTTTCTTCAGAAACTACAAGTACTAAGGCATCTGTTTTTTCGGTAATTCCCACAGCAGCTCTGTGGCGTAAACCAAAACGTTGTGGAATCATACTTTCTTTAGAAACAGGCAAAATAACACGTGTTGCGGTCACACGATTACCTTCTATGATAATAGCGCCATCATGTAATGGACTGTTCTTAAAAAAGATACTTTCTAATGTAGGGACATTAATATCCATGCCCATTGCATCTCCAGAATTTTTTACAAAGTCTAATGAATTGTTACGTTCAATTACTATAATGGCTCCAGTTTTGGTTACAGACATTCTAGAGCAAGCAGTAACGATAGCTTCAACATCTGTTTCTGTATTTGCTTCTTGTTTTAGGAATTTAAAATGCTTTACAAAGCTCCGTTTCGTAGCAAAATTTGTAGAACCAATCATTAACAAAAACTTTCGAATTTCTTGTTGAAACACTATAAATAAGGCAATAATTCCAACATTAATAAATCCACCAAAAATATTGCTCAGTACATTCATTTCAAGCGCTTCCGTGATTTTCCAAATGATGAAAATAATCACAATTCCAATAAAAATATTAATCGCAGCAGTTCCTTTTACAAGTTTGTATACATAATACAAAAGCACTGCAACGAGAATAATTTCGATGAAATCTAATAGTCCAAAATTTAAAAAGCCAATAAAATCCAAAGTCAGTTAGGTGAACAGTTTGAGTAAAAATAATAAATATTATATAAGCTAGCTGCAAAAGCTATTTTTTTTAAAAAAGAAAACTTTTAATTAAGTTTCCTTTTTTTAAGGTGAAACCGTAATAGTTTGATAATCATATTGTTTAGATTTCATAATTATTAACCATAATTAAAAACAACAAAATCATGTTACACAAAATTTTAAGTCTACAAGGAGTTCAAGAAATAGCAAAACAACAACAGTTACAAATTCTTGGAGGATCTGTATGTCAACACAACGGATCGTGTGTAAACTACGGTAGCGAATGTAATGAGCGCAGCTGTCAAAAACATCCACTTTCGATGTAAAAATAAGGTGTTGTAACTATAAAATCAACAATAACTATTGTAGTATTTATAGAATTAAATGCACAAATTATAAACTGTCTAGAAATCATTCTAGACAGTTTTTTATGCAAAAAAATATGATAAAACTATATCTAAAAAGTTGTTTGAAAGTATTCTAGTAATTTTTCCTTTAAGAATGATCCAACAAAATTTACGGATACATCATTCCGACCAATTTAATACATTCTACAGCTTCTTTTACATCATGAACACGCAAAATAGAAGCGCCATTTTGTAGTGCAATCGTATGTAAAACAGAAGTTCCATTCAACGCTTCTTGTGGAGACGTTTCCAATACTTTATAAATCATAGATTTTCTGGAAACTCCAGCTAATACAGGATAATTAAGCATTTTAAACAAATTCAACTCTTTTAAAATCGTGTAATTATGCGCAATAGTTTTTCCAAAACCAAACCCAGGATCAATGATAAGGTCATTAATTTTGTGTGATTTGGCTATTGCTATTTTTTCAGAAAGTTCATTAAGAATATCTTTCAATACATTGTCATACGAAGGATTTTGTTGCATTGTTTTTGGAGTTCCTTGCATATGCATCATAACATAAGGAACACCAAGTTCGCCAACAGTTTTCATCATCTCTACATCTGAATTTCCTGCAGAAATATCATTCACCAAAGCAGCGCCTATATTGATAGCTTCTCTAGCAACATTACTTCGAAATGTATCAACAGAAATAAGTGTTTCAGGAAACTTTTTTAAAACCAATTGCACAATAGGGAGCAAGCGTTGTTTTTCTTCCTCTTCGGAAACATCTTGTGCGTTTGGACGTGAACTGTATGCGCCAATATCAATAAATGTAGCTCCATCAGTCAACATCTTTTCAACTTGCGTCAAAATAGATGCTGAGTCTTTATACATGCCGCCATCAAAAAAAGAATCGGGCGTTACATTCAAAATTCCCATCACTTTTGGCGTATCTAGGGAAACTAATTGACCTCTACAATTTATACTTTGCATACATAAATACCTTTAAAATGAACTTATATCCATTTCTTTTTTTAAATTGAAAACTTTAGGCGAAATTTACATAAAATCTTACGCATTGCATAGCAAAACTGTAATGTGATTTTAGAACTTAACAAGAGTATAGAAAAGTATAAGTAATGGAAAAGAATAAAATCGGCAAGGACACAAGTGAATTTGATTGGTCAAAATTAAATAGATTTCAAAAAGTTGCAATGGCTTTTAAAGTTGCTTTTGCATATTTACAGGATAAATTCGATTCTACACTCGGAAGAATTTTGACAATATTTTCACAGCTCTTTGTTGGTGGATTATTTATCTTTTCTGGATTTATAAAATTGAATGACCCTGTTGGATTCTCATTTAAATTGACTGATTATTTTGCAGAAGATGTATTAAATCTTGAATTCTTATCACCGTATGCGCTTTGGATTGCTGTATTTGTTGTAATTCTAGAAGTAATTCTTGGTGTGATGATTCTGTTAAACCTTTACAAAAAACCAGTATTATGGAGTTTACTAGGGTTAATTATTTTCTTTACGTTTTTAACGTTTTATTCTGCATATTTCAATAAAGTAACTGATTGTGGTTGTTTTGGAGATTTCTGGAAACTTACGCCATGGGAAAGCTTTACAAAAGATATCATTTTACTATTCTTTATCATTATTCTATTCATAGGATATTATAATATCAAATCAATATTTCCTAAAAAAGTAAACATCGTAATTACTGCTATAAGTTTGTTGGCATGTATTCTTTTTGGAAGACATGTGCTCAATCATTTGCCAACATTCGATTTCAGACCGTATAAACTCAATGCAAATATTATGGAAGGAATGTCAGTTCCACCAGATGCACCAAGACCTGTATTTCAATACAAGTGGATTTTTGATGTAAACGGAGAACAAAAGGAAATCATTACGCAAGATGCAAACTATCCTGAAGTAGAAGGTGGAACTTATGTAAGTGTAACGAGTGAAATACTAGAAGAAGGATACGAACCACCAATTCATGATTTCTCCATAGAAAGTCTAGAAGATGGCGACCTAACAGAAACAATGTTGGCAGAAGAAAAACTCATTACAATTGTAATGTACAACTTAGACAAAACAGAAGATGAAGGACTTCTAAAAGTCAAAGAATTTACAGACAATGCCATCAAAGCGGGTTATAAGGTAATTGGTTTATCATCTTCAGATCCAAACGATTTACAAGACTTAGCAAATACAATGTCGTTCAATTTTGAATTTTACTTAACGGATGAAACTGCCTTAAAAACCATCATAAGATCAAATCCTGGAGCATTAAAACTTGAAAAAGGAACCATTACAGGCAAAGCGCATTACAACGATTTTGACAAGATAAAACTATAGAACACAATACTTGGGAAGATACATCACACATAAAATTGGGTATGCATTCTTAACACTTTTCGGAGTAGTTACAGTAATATTCTTCTTGTTTAATATACTTCCTGGTGATCCTGCAAAAATGATGCTCGGTCAAAACCAGACAGAAGAACAAATCGCTATTGTAAAGAAAAAATATGGTTTCGATAAACCAATATTAACACAATATGCTTATTACTTAAATGATTTACTTCCAATATCATTTCACTCTACTCAAAAAGAAGATTACACCTATTTATCTAAAAATAAATACAGCGCTGCACAACTATTTACCATAGGAAATACAACAACGGTAGTAAAGCTTCCATACTTACGTGAATCCTTTCAAAAATCTGGAAAAAGTGTATCACAAGTCATCAAAGAAACTTTGCCCAATACTATTGTTTTAGCCATTGCTGCAATTAGTATTGCCATGTTATTAGGAATCATATTTGGCGTTATTTCTGCATTATATAAAGACACATTTATTGACAAAGCCATTCAAATTATAAGTACACTAGGAATGAGTGTTCCATCGTTCTTTAGCGCCATTCTATTCGCTTGGATTTTTGGTTTTCTTCTGCATGAATATACAAACTTAAACATGACAGGGAGTTTGTACGAAGTAGACGATTTTGGTGAGTCGATTAGCATTCGCTGGAAAAACCTCATCTTGCCAGCTATCGTACTCGGAATTCGTCCATTGGCAGTTGTCATTCAACTCATGCGAAACTCATTACTAGAAGTGTTCAATCAAGATTACATAAGAACAGCCAGAGCTAAAGGATTAAGCGAATTTCAAATAGTAAAAAAACATGCTATCAAGAATGCCTTAAACCCTGTAATCACGGCAATATCAGGTTGGTTTGCTTCCATGTTGGCTGGAGCCGTTTTTGTGGAATATATATTTGGCTGGAATGGACTCGGTAAAGAAATTGTTGATGCGTTAAATAGCCAAGATTTACCAGTAATTATGGGTTCTGTGCTTATCATTGCCAGTATGTTTGTGATCATAAATATCTTGGTAGATATCATATATGGTTGGTTAGATCCTAAAATCCGATTGAAATAATATGAAAACTTTATCCGTATTTTTCGCCTGTATCAGTATAATTTTATGCCTACAATCATGTAAGCGCGAAACATCAAACAGTAATTCCCAAACTCCTGAAACAACGCTAAAACAACTGTTGCCAGCAAATACAAGTATTCGAATACTAATTGATAAAAGTGACTATACACTTTCTGTTTTTACAGCAGATACCTTAGTAAAACAGTATGATGTTGTTTTTGGCGGAAACCCTGTAGATGACAAAGAAAAAGAAGGAGACAAACGAACACCTGAAGGTGTATTTGGAGTTCGCGATAAATATCCGCACCGTAGTTGGTCAAAATTTATCTGGATCGATTATCCAAATGCGTCCTCATGGAAAAAGTTCAATCAGCGTAAAGCAGAAGGAATTATCAATGAAGGTGAAACCATTGGAGGAGAAGTTGGTATTCATGGTGTGCCAGATGGAATGGACAATATAATTGATGAAAAACAAAATTGGACTTTAGGATGTATCTCAATGAAAAATAAGCATGTCAACGAAATTTATCCATACATTACAAAACAAACACAAATTACAATTCAAAAATAAAATGAAAAACATTGTATGTATCTTCATAATCGCGTTTACATTTGTTAGTTGTAAAAAAGAAATTTTAAAAGAATTTCCGCAAGAAGCATTACAAGAAACAATGCGTACGATTGATGGGAAAGACATAAAATTTGAAGCTGTTCTGTCCAAATACAAAGGAAAAACCGTATTTGTAGACGTATGGGCTTCTTGGTGTGGCGATTGTATAAAGGGAATTCCTGGCGTAAAAGAAATTCAAAAAAATAATCCACAGTTAACATATCTGTTTTTATCTTTGGATCGAAAAGAAACAAGCTGGAAAGCTGGCATTCAAAAACATAACTTAACTGGAGAGCATTACTTTGTACCAACAGGTTTCAAAGGTGCGTTTGGAAAAGCTATAGGACTCGACTGGATTCCAAGATACATGATTATCAATCCAGACGGAAGTATCAAACTTTTTGAAGCCATAAAAACAAATGATGAAGCATTGCAAGAAGCAATCAAACAATAAAAAATAAGAATATGAGACGTAAAATAGTTGCAGGAAACTGGAAAATGAACAATGATCTTTCAGAAACGGAAGCATTATTAAATGACTTAATCGCACAAGTGCCAGATACAGAGGCTAGTGTGATGGTTGCACCAACATACGTAAACCTTTTTCAAGCATTCAATGTATTAAAAGGACATAATGTTGAGGTAATTGCACAGAATATGCATCAAGAAGCCAAAGGTGCATACACCGGTGAAATTTCAGCGAAAATGTTAAAAAGCGTTGGAGTAAATACGGTCATTTTGGGTCATAGTGAACGTAGAGCTTATTTTGGAGAAACAGACGAATTACTGGCTAAAAAAGTAGATGCTGCTTTAGCAAATGAGTTAGAAATTGTCTTTTGTTTTGGAGAAGAATTAGAAGATCGCAAATCTGACAACCATTTTAACGTAGTAGAAAGTCAACTAAAAAATGCACTTTTTCACTTAGAAACTGCTGCTTGGAAAAATATCATACTTGCATACGAACCAGTTTGGGCAATAGGAACAGGAGAAACGGCTTCGCCTGAGCAAGCGCAAGAAATGCACGCGTTTATTCGTAAAACAATCGCTGAAAAATTTGGCGCAGAAGTAGGAAACAATGTTTCTATCCTTTACGGAGGAAGTGTGAAGCCAGCAAATGCTGCTGAAATTTTTGCAAAAGAAGACGTTGACGGAGGATTAATTGGAGGAGCAGCCTTAAAAGCAGCAGATTTTGTTGCTATCATAAACGCAATATAAAGATGTCTACAACATACATTGGATACACATTCAAAGTACAACCTACACAACCAGGAACTGAAATTTTGATTGCAGAATTGGGTTTTGCAGGTTTTGAAAGCTTTGTAGAAAATGAAGAAGGTGTCAACGCATACATTCAAAAAAATGATTGGCACGAAGGAATTTTGGATAATATTCAAATACTTAATAACTCCGAATTTCAAATAAGCTATCTAAAAGAAGAAATTGCACAAGTCAATTGGAATGAAGAATGGGAAAAGAACTTTGAACCTATTGAAGTTGATGGAAAATGTGCAGTGAGAGCGCCATTTCATGAAAAACCTTCCGTTACATACGACATTGTTATTGAGCCTAAAATGAGCTTTGGAACTGGTCATCATGAAACAACGCACATGATGTTACAACACATCTTAAACACAGATGTAGCAGACAAAAAAGTCTTAGACATGGGTTGCGGAACTGGTGTTTTGGCAATATTAGCTGAAATGAAAGGAGCAAAGCCAATTGATGCTATTGATATTGACAATTGGTGCTACCTCAACTCACTAGAAAATGTAGATCGAAACAACTGTCAACATATTTCCGTATATGAAGGCGATGTCTCTTTACTAGATGGTAAAAAATATGATATTATCATTGCGAATATCAACAGAAACATCTTATTGAATGATATTCCTCAATACGCAAACTGCTTAAACGCGAACGGAATACTATTTTTAAGTGGGTTTTATACAGAAGATATTCCTATCATAACAGAAACATGTACTAAAAGCAAGTTAAAATTCGAGGACAAACTTGAAAAAAATAATTGGGTTGCTTTAAAATTCGTAAATTTGCAGTAAAATATTGATGATGAGTACACAAGAAAAAATTAAGGAAGAACTTCTCACCTTAGAAGATGTACAAAAGAACAATGAAATTATATTATATAATGACGACGTCAATACTTTCGATCATGTCATTGAAACACTAATATACGCTTGTGATCATACAGCAGAACAAGCAGAACAATGTTCCATAATTGTACACTACAAAGGAAAGTGCACTGTAAAAACTGGAGCGTACGAAGATTTAAAACCAAGATGTAGTAAATTACTTGAAGCTGGACTTTCGGCTGAAATTATCTGAAACTCCATTAAAATAAACAAATTAGACGATATGCATTCTTAAAAAGAGTGCATATTTTTTTTTGATAAATTTTTAACAAAGCATGTTAAATCTGTTAATTTTTTAAGTATAATTATGTTTTTTAACATTTTATTAGCAATTATTCAATCAAATGCTTACTTTTGGACTGTGTTAAAAATCGCTCCAAACAATTTATAACATTAACTGAAAAAACTTTTTAAAATGAAAAAAATTAAAAGCTTAACCCTACTATTGGCATTGGGATTAGGAATTACTGTCGTATCTTGTAGTAAAGATACTGCTGTAGTAGATCAGGAGCAAGACACAGCTGTAGGAATCTCACAAGATGTTCTTGAAAAAGCTAGATCTCTTCACTTTAACACATTTGACATGCAAGCAACTTCTATGGAAAAGCCAGGAGGAAAACTTGAAGATGGATACATGATTGAAGGTGATATCTTTATGACGCATGATCAATTAATGAACATGGAACTTGGTGGAGACATTACAAGTAAACAATACCGCACAAATAATTTAGTAAATGATGGCGTAATCACGATCATCGGATATACAGGAAATAATTCAAATGGTTTAACAACCAAAATGAGAACAGGACTTCAATGGGCTGTAAATAATTATAACAGATTAAATTTAGACATTAGTTTCCAATTAACATTTGGTACAAACTGGCAAGACAAAGACATGGTAGTTTTCCAAGTACAAGGTGGAGCAGGTGGATCTGCAGGATTTCCTTCAGGAGGAGCACCAAACCAGTTTGTTCGTATCAACTCTGGGTTAAACAGCAGTCTTTATGACAATAATGTTCATGAGCACGTAATCGGACATGAAATCGGACACTCTATAGGATTCCGTCATTCAGATTACTTCAGCAGACAAAGCTGTGGACAAAACACTAATGAAGGAAGCGCAGGAGTTGGAGCAATTCATATTCCAGGAACTCCTACAGGTTGGGATCCAACATCTTTAATGAACGCTTGTTTTAGCTCTAGTGAAGATGGAGAATTCAACGGAAATGATATTACTGCATTACGATTCTTATACTAAGAAACTGCGTAATATCGCATAAAATTAAATTTACAGAATAAAATCGAGAGTGATTTTTAACATAGAAAAGGCGCATGACCAAGCGCCTTTTTGTCATTTATATACTTTTGTGTTTATGGTAGATGTATACATATATGAATGAAAACAATTCAAAAAATCAAACATAATCTGTAACTAAAATAACTTTTCAAGAGAAATATTTTGAATTCACTTTAAAATACAATAAGTCTGCAATAAGTATTTTACAAGATCAACTTTTTTGCAGCATTCAATCCACTAAAAACAGCGCCATCCATATAACCGCCATGAATAGGAGAGGTTTCTGCTCCCGAAAATAACAAACGTCCGTCATGATAAAACTCTTGAAACTTTGAATTCCCGTACCGTGGACTCATATAAATTGACTTAATGTTGGAAGAAGCAGTGTATGAATCTTGCGACCAATCTTTTTCTTCATATGAAAGGTAATTCATGACTTCATCACCTAAATATTTTTTAAGATGCGCTAAAATTTTAGTCTTGCGTTCTTCTGCAGAAACATCACGTAAAGCTTCATTCACAAAACCCATCAATGTATAGTTTTCTTCGTTTACAGAACAATGATCATACAATTCGGTTACACAACTAATTTGCCCAATTAAAGTGCCTGAAAATCCTTTTTTTCTCCAAAAAGGATTCGCAAATGTTACACCAACTTTCATGGCATTACTCATCCAAGTATGTGTATTTTCCATCGCTTCCATAAGTGTTTCAGGAAGTTCAGGAGTAAATGTAATTTGTGTAGCAATTCTTGGCGGAATGGTCACAATAACTTTAGCTGCTTCATACGTACCATTATTAGTTAAAATTGTCACTTGACCTTTTGTTGTTGTAATATTTGAAACCACAGTATTTGTGTGAATCTTTTCTTTGTGAATAGCCGCTAATTTTTCAATCATGGCAGATGAACCGCCAGCAATTCTAAAAGCACTTGGATAACTAGGATCATTCTCAAAGTAATGTGCAGGCGCCATCGAATTATATACCAAAACACTTTTTCCTTGACTATATTGATGAAATCTTTCTATTTGTAAATCATCTAAAAGTGAAGACAAATATTCATGGTGATTCTGAAACCAAGTTGCTCCTAAATCTATGTGATTTTTTGTCAGAATACGTCCGCCAATACGTTCTCGAGCTTCTAAAATCAAAATATCAGTCTTACCTTGCTTATATAATGCATAAGCAGAAGTAAGACCAGATAAACCAGCACCAATAATAATATAAGTAGCTTTTTTTTGTGTCATTAGTGTTCCATTAAGTGTGTACCATGTACAACGGCAGCGCCAGCACGTAACGCAGCAGTAATAAAAGTAACTTCTGCAAGTTCTTCTGGAGTTGCACCAGCTTCTATTGCATGTTTTTTGTGAATCTCCAAGCAATATGGACATTGTGTTGTTAAAGCTACGGCAATTGCCATTAATTCTTTATATTTTTTTGGAATAACACCATCACCAAGTGCAGCCTGATCTAAACTTTGAAAAGCTTTCATTGCAGCAGGTGCGTTTTTCCCTAAAGCTCCTAATTGCTTTAGATTATTCATATTGTACATACTATTTATTTTTTTAAATGAAAAAAGACAAAGTCTAGACAACCTTGTCTTTTATATAACTTTAGTTCTTAGTTTCTTCCAGACATTACACCACCATCTGTATCCCAAATAGCACCCGTAACCCAAGAAGCTTTATCTGATAATAAATATGAAATTGTATCTGCTACATCTTGAGCTTTTCCGTTGCGTCCAATTGGATGAAATCCGTGGAAATTTTGTAAAGCATCATGAGCTTCTTGCTTTCCTCCAAAAACACTTTCGTATACAGGAGTTTCAACAACAGCTGGAGAAACAGCATTCACTCGAATCTTATGATCAGCCAATTCCATTGCTAAATGTTGTGTCAATGAGTGCAAGCCTGCTTTTTGCATTGAATATGCTGAAGAAGGCGTTGCTTTTACAGCTTGTTTTGCCCACATAGAACCTACATTTACAATAGCGCCACCTTGTGTAGTACTCATCTTTTTAGCGGCAGCTTGAGTAATAAAGAAAAAACCTCTATTCAAATCTTGATACGAATCATAATCTGCTACTGTGTGGTCTAAAAATGCTTTTGGTCCAAAAATACCAGACGCATTTACCAAATAATCTAAATTATCTAAGCTGTTAATTTTTTCGTTTAATGCTTCTACTTGTGTAGCGTTTGTAATATCTACTTGGTGTGTGTGCAAATTTTCAGAAGCATCATTCTTAAAAGCTTCTAGTTTTGTAGCGTTAGTTCCAACTATATGTACTTCAACACCTTCGTTTAATAAATTTTGTGCAGTTGCTCTTCCAATTCCACTAGAACCTCCTATTACTAAGGCTACTTTTTTTTCTAATTCTTTCATTTGTTTATTTTTATTTAATTTGAAAAATGAACAGACAAGTCTGTCTTTAATTGTGTAAAATTTTTTATGCTATAATTTGAGTGCATATTTTTTTGGCTTCTTTAATTGGCCAATCTAGTTGATGCAAATGACTTTCGCCAACAGCACTTTCATAGAGTAAATATATTTGTCGAGAAATCGATTGAATTTGTTCAGCTTCTATTGTATCTATATTATTTGTGATGAGTGTTGATATAAATTGAATGAAATTGTTCTTCTGAGTTTGTATTTCACTTCTAATTTTTTCATTATCAAATGGAATTTCAGAAACTGTTTTAATACACCAACAGCCATTAAAATCTTTATCTTGAAAAAATAATTCTAGAAAATCAAAAATGGCAAGTATCTGTGTTTTTCCATTCACTTTGGAAGAAGTAAATGCTTTAATATCCTGAATAAAGGTAGTATTCTTATATCGAAGATAAGCAAGACAAATATCTTCTTTAGATTTAAAATGATTGTAAAGTGTTGCTTTGGCTATTCCTGCTTCTGAAATAATTTCATTTATTCCGGTAGAGTTATATCCGTTCTTATAAAATAAGAATGAAGCAGTTTCAATGATTTTATTTTTTACCTCTGAATGTTTCACAGTGCAAATATATAACATTTTTCTTAAAACAGACAAGTCTGTCTATTTTTTTATAAAAATACCATGTTTTGCTATAGTATCACTAGAGTTTAAGTATTTTGAAATTAGAGTGTAGAAGGGCAGACAAATTCCGTTAAGGGAATATTTGTTTGTTTAATAGCTGCAAATCCACCAGCAACATCAATTACTTTATGAAAACCGCGTGCTTTTAAAATAGAAGCCGCAATTACAGAACGATAACCGCCAGCGCAATGAATATGATATTCTGTAGTAGTATCAATTTCGTTCATATTTTCGTTGATATAATCCAAAGCAAAGTGTTGTACGTTTTCAATATGTTTTGCTTGATATTCTCCGTCTTTACGAACATCTAGTACATTTAAATCATTGTTTTTTAAACGTGTCTCAAAATCTTCTGCAGAAATCGATTCAATGCTAGTAGTATCTCTACCAGAAGCTTTCCAAGCGTTAATTCCGCCTTCAAGATATCCTAATGTATTATCATAACCGACACGAGAAAGACGTGTTATGGCTTCTGCCGATTTTTCTTCAGGAGCAATTAAAACAATAGGTTGTTGCAAATCTTTAATCAAAGCACCAACCCATGGCGCAAATCCTCCATCAAGTCCAATGAATATACTATTTGGGATATGTTCTGTTAAGAAATCTTTTCGATTACGAACATCTAAAACCAAAGCATTTTCTTCATTAGCGATTGTTTCAAACGTATCTGGATGTAAAGGAACATTTCCTTTTTCTAATACTTTTTCAAAAGCAGTATAACCAGCTTTGTTAAGCATGGCATTTTTTGCAAAATATTGTGGAGGTGGTGCAATTCCGTCTAAAACTTCTTCAACAAATTCTTCTTTGGTCATGTTGGCACGTAAAGCATAATTCGTTTGCTTCTGTTCACCTAAAATTCCAACAGTTTCTTTGCTTAAATTTTTTCCACATGCAGAACCAGCTCCGTGCGCAGGATATACTATAATATCATCTGGCAAAGGCATAATTTTTGTACGAAGTGAATCATATAACATACCTGCCAAATCTTCTTTAGTTAAGTCAGATTTAATAGCTAAATCTGGTCTGCCGACATCTCCTAAAAACAAAGTGTCTCCAGAAAAAATAGCATGTTCCTTACCGTTTTCGTCAATCAACAAATACGTAGTAGACTCTAGTGTATGTCCAGGTGTATGTAATACTTTTATCGTAAGATTTCCTATAGAGAACTCTTCATTATCTTTAGCACTATACATTTCATAATCTGTCGTAGCATTTGGTCCAAAAACAATGGTAGCGCCAGTTGCTTTTGCTAAATCTAAATGACCAGAAACAAAATCTGCATGAAAATGTGTTTCAAAAACATACTTAATTTCTACGTTGTTAGCTTTTGCTTTGTCAATATATGCTTGCGTCTCTCGTAATGGATCAATTATTGCAGCTTCTCCATTAGACTCTATGTAATATGCACCTTGTGCTAAACAACCTGTATATATTTGTTCAATCTTCATCCTTAAAATTTTGCAACTACAAATATAGGAAACATTATGATTGTAAATGTTGTATAAATATTCTATTTATTTGTTAAAAGTTTTACTAAGATTGATATGACAATATCAAAAAACGGAGTTCCAAAACACTATATTTATCACGAAATTATAATGAACTATGCCTACAAAAAAGTTTAAAATATGTATCACTATGGCTGGCGCTGTTTCCGCTGGAGCATACACTGCTGGTGTAATTGATTATCTGTTAGAATCATTGCACTTATGGGAGAAAGCCAAAGAACGCAATTTAATTTTAGGAGAAAACCATCCTGACTATGATGATTCTATTCCGATGCATGATGTTGAATTAGAAGTATTAAGCGGAGCATCGGCAGGAGGTATTACAGGAACGTTGACATTATTAAGTTTACTTACTAAAGAACATCAGTTTGTAAATAAAGACAATCCTAATGGAGATCATAATTTATTTTATCAATCTTGGGTAAAGATGGCAGATACTGAAAAGGAAACATCTTTAATGAAGTTATTAAATACTGATGATTTAAAAGATGACGCATATCCAGAATCGTTATTAAATGTAGCACCAATTGAAGCTATTGCAGATCATGCGCTAAAAACAAATGATCAGGTAGCATTTCCTAATTATGTTTCAAAGAGTTTAGATTTGGTACTGACTACTACGAATTTACGCGGATTGAATTTTAAAATTGATTTTAAAGATAGTGATAGTATCATTACAAATCACGGTGGTTTTTTTAGATATAAAATCGCAAATCAAGACATTAAATCAGGTGTTCCTAAAGACGAAAGCTCTTTATATTATGTGTTAGATTTAAAAGATGAAACGCATGTAAACTACTTAAAAGATGCAACTTTAAGTACTTCAGCATTTCCTATAGGATTAAAGTCAAGAGAAATTACAATAGCTAAGGAATATATAGAGCGATATCCAAAATACTTATTTGATAAGAGTAAAGGAATTCGTGTAGAGCATCAAAAAGAATCGTATACGTTTAATTCTGTTGATGGCGGATTGATTAATAACGAACCTTTTGGAATTTGTATGAAAGTGCTTCTTGAAAAAAACAAAACCATAAAAGATGAAGATAATTATGCAATTATTATGGTCGATCCTTTTCCAAATCAAGATCATGAAAGCGATGCATATGATAGTAAGCGAGATATCATTTCCATAGCAAAAGGAATGTTTAAAGCCTTGAGAAATCAAGTAATGTTCAATCAAGATGGAATTTTAGAAGCCTTGTCATTAAGCAATCGAACAAAATTTCTAGTAGAACCTAAACGTAAGCAACAATCTGAGAACGGTCAAGTTCGTTCAAAACAAGATTTAGCTTCCGCGCCTTTAAGTGGTTTTGGAGGTTTTTTGGATGAATCGTTTCGCAAACATGATTTTCATTTAGGGAGAAAAAATTGCCAATCCTTTTTACGTTATTATTTTGCTGTAGAGAATCATAACATAGAAAAACGATTTGGTGCGCCAGTAACGACAAATACTAAAAAACGCTTTTCATTCAGTGATAAAGATGACAAAAATAAAGTTCCGAAGTTTTTTCCAATCATTCCAGATATGCGTGTATTAAATGTTATTGAGAAGAAATTTGATACAGTAACTTATGGTGAAGATGCAAATTTGCCTTATCCAGCATTTCCAAAGTTCAACATGAAAACTTTTGAAACTACTTACAAGAAACCAATTCAGAAACGTATTCGAAAAATAGTAAAAAGTGTTACCAAAAGTAGCTTCTATACGTTTGCCTTTCAATTATTAGGGCAGCGAAAAGCGTATCGCATTGTTCGCAACACTATAAAAAATAGTTTGGAGGAAAGCGAACTTTTATAAGCGTCTGGTTGTTAACTATTTTTTATCTTATATTTACGAAAAAAGAAACCATATGTTTATAATTTTCGGAACCAGAGGAATAAAACACACTGTTAGTGAAAGTCCAGTATTAACCAATAGTTGTCCAAACTGTGATAATGGTACATTAGTTAATAAGTTATACAGAAGATGGTTTACATTATTCTTTATTCCCGTGATTCCTCTAGATGTTGTAGATCGTTTTTACGAATGCAATAACTGTAAAAGTGCTTATAATGAAAAGATAAAAGATCTTTTAGGTCAGTCACAAGCTGTTCGTGATAATGCACAACACCAAGCACGTTATACCTATGCAAAAGCGCTTATTGCTTCTATGACGCATATGTCGGTAATTGATGGAGATTTTGCAGCAGAAGAAGAACGTGAAATTATGGATGCAATAGAACAATTTGATGATATCAAACCAGAGTTGATTCAAATAATGGAACAAGTAAAGCGCGATTTAAATAAAGATAACTTTGTGTTTAACTTATTAAATGAAGCCAGAAATGAACTATCTGCGGAAGCAATTATGAATATATTGGCACAAGCAGGCGTTGTGTTATTAGCAGATGGAATTATTGATAAAGCAGAAGAAGCTTTAATGAAAGATTACCTCATCGCATGCGGACTTCCAAAAGATATGTACAAAACATTAATTGATAAGCTTCAAACAAAAACTGTAGCATCAGATGAAATTGAAGAAGTAAAGCCTCTTTAATTAAAAAATATACAAGAAAGACGAACAATTGTTCGTCTTTTTTTATGCCCAAAAGTTATATGTAGACACTATTATATCTAAAAAAGTAATCGAACAAATAGTTTTTATATGAATACTGAAAATGTTAAAAAAAAGCATGTTTGTTTATTGTGAATCAATATGTTAATACAGGCTTTGTTTACACGTAATTTATAAATTACGTGTACTAATCCTTTTATCCTACCTACACTTTGCCTATGTTTACTGTAGGTTTTTTAGGTTATTTATTCTTCACTAAATTGACATGCTTAAAATTTTAAGTCCGCTAATAGAAGAATATATTTCTTATGCAAAAGGAGTGTTGGGGGACACTCCTTTTTTGTTTTATACTTTAAAACAAACGCTTGTTAACTATTTTTAACGCTTATACAATATTTTAGGACTTATCACACAACATTTACTACTTTAGAGCAAGTTTCAATGAGTATTTTTATTGAGGTTTATTATTCTACAAGAGAAAGGAGTGTTGGGGAACACTCCTTTCGTTTTTGATAGCATTTAGTTTTGTGTATTCTGAAAAGTATAACTATTTGATTTACTGGTTGAAAAGAAAAAAAGCAAAGCGTTTGTCGTCAAAATAACGTCATTCGTCTATACTGTAGCTATGACTGAACGACTTTTAGGAATTCTCTATATTTCAAGAAGTATATTTACACCAGAATATTTAGTATTACGATAATTACAATCTGGTAAATTGTAAAAGAAAACAAGAACTTTTCGTGCCCCGAAAGTTCTTTTTTTGTTTACGATAATTTCAAAAATAAATTAGTTCTCAATACGATTTATTAGTTCACCGATCTATTTTGACCACTTATCTATATATAATTGTATTTTCATCGACTTTGTAACACATGAAATAAATACTAAGCTATATTTGCACTATTAATATTTAGTATTGAAGTGTTAACAATCTGATAAATTGTTTTAAAAAATAAAGAAAGAATCCTTTGCCCTGAGGATTCTTTTTTTATTTATAGACATTTTTGAAATCATATATTTTAGATAAATATGATACTGTTATCGCATAAAATTGACCATTCGTCTATATTATCCTCATAATTGATCGACTTTGTAAATAAAGAGTACTTTATACGACTATATTTACATCATAATATTTAGTATTACGGTATTTAACAATCTGATAAATTGTATTAAAAATAAAAAGAGAATCCTTTGCCCTGAGGATTCTCTTTTTATTTGTAGGTATTTTGCTCGTTAATCGAGATTTAAATGCTCCAACACTTGCGTCGAAATATTTTTAATTGTTTAGTCAGCTACTTCTTTTCTTCTTTAAGGAAAGTGTTTTGAAAATCTTGCATTTTCATTTGATTAATCTCGTCTTTAGATGTTCCTTTTTGATGTTCTAGATAGCCATTAAATACGTGACTTAGATATAAAGGTGATGTTGGCTGACTTCCACTGAAACTCTTTGCATTGTGGCAGGATAAGCAATTTGCCAAGTTACTTGCATCAATACTTGATAAGCTTGTATTAAATGTTTGTGTATACGTTTCCATAGAAATATTGGCAGAGTTCAAAGAACCTCTTGCTACCGATCCTGGCGTTGCACTTCCTAAACCAAAACCTTCTTCTTTAAGTAAAGCAACTTGTTCTTCAGGAGTTAAACCATCTGTATTAATCCAAATCGAACCATCATAAGCATAATTATTCCATACGTCGTCTAATTTTCCAGCAACACATGTATTAATCTCTTTAATGTTATTGAAATTTTTTGGCTCCGACTGACTTGTTTTCATAAAGTTTTTAGTTGGTGCGCCTTTCACTCTTGGGACTCCATATTCAAAAAGTGTATATGCTTCACTTGCAGCTGTCGGCGCTCCAGTTTTGGAGTCCCAATATATTCCATCAATATTAGAGACACTACCTTCTTTGAATAATAGCATTTGTGAATCAGCGCTAGCAGTTCCTTTGCTCCAATCGAAAGCAGGAGCAAGATTATTGTGTTCAAAGGTTGCCCAAATAAATTCTGGATGATTTTCTACAACTCCTACAACATGCATTCCTAACATGGCAACTTCTGTAGTAGTTCCGTCCAAGCTCGCATTAGTTGTGTAGTAATTTGGAAGGTCTTCTTCAGGAATCACATCTGTAGAAATCCAAGATGTTTTCAATTCAAGTGATCCTACAGGAAATGTTTTTGAATTTGCTGAATCTAATTTTTGACTAACCAATTCAGCAGCATATTTTTTAGCAGAATCGTACATAGTAGAATTCATAAAAATGGCATAGTACACGGTTCCTTCCTTACCATTCGTGTTAAAGTTTGGATTTGATTTTAAAATTCCGCCAGATCCAGCTTGTCCTTCTTCCGAAGCCGATAGTACAACTTTTGTCCCAGATGGAACCGTTACTGGGTTCATAAAAGGATCAACTTGGTTGATACTGCTATCTCTTAAAAATAGAGGAGTTGTGTCACTTGCGCTTGCAGGTACAGTGAGCCACAAGAATTTTTGCCATGACCATTGGTGAAAAATACAGTTTGTTGTTTCACTAGCAGCAAAAGGACTATCTGCGCCTTCTGCTGGTGCTTGTGTATTAGCGTGAGGAAACCAACTAGAATCACATTCGCAAGGAGTTGGTTTTGTGTTGACTTCAGCTAAATCGTAGGTTGTTTGAGCATTTGCATTAGAAGAAGAAGTTTCAGTATCTTCATTTTGTTTGTCTTTCTTTTTTTCTTCACAAGAAGTTAGAAATAGAATAGTTACACAAAGCAGTGCAATGGTTTTGAATAAAGTCTTCATTGTTTTGTTATTAATATGGTTGGTGTTAAGGTGTAATTTGATAATTCAAATTTCATAAAAAGAATAGATATATACTAGCGTATAAATACTTGATTTATACTGCAGGCATACAATTACTTACGATAGAAAGTTAAGAAAATACTATGTGTGAAGTAAAAAAGTAAGTGTGAAAGTGTATTGTAAGTGTTTGATAATTATGGAGTTTCAATCCTTGTGATGGTGTCAGCTAGTTTTAGAATTGTAGGCATACGATGTTCTCCATGGAATAATTTTACTTTTTCTAAAACAATTTCTTTGTCTATTCCGATACAAGAAATAAATAATGGACTTTCGCTCGTTCCACGAGTAATTGGTGTAGCCACTTTTTCGGTATGAATGAATGATTTTTTGGCTATACCTATTATTGGCATTTTTTGATCTAAAGCTTCCCATAGATAACCGCCTAAGCCATATTTCCCATCATTATGAACAAATACATGTCCGTCAATAATAATAGCTTCTATTTCGTCGAGATTCACTTGTTTTAAGACTTCTAGTATGCAAGGCAATTCACGTTTGTAAAATTCACCAGAAACATACGGTTCAACTTCCTCAATTTTTGCAGTATATATTTGAGTTGCTGTTTCGTCTGCCCAATCAAATGCTACGCAAACAGCTTTTGCATAGGTTTCTTTGTAGTGAATGTCTATTGCTAATATCATTCAACAAAGCTATTAAATTATAAAAGAAAACCGCTAGTTTTTGCTAGCGGTTTATTTGTAATTACTTTCTTGGATAGCGTAAATCTTGAGCTTTTATGGTGTAGTCAAAAGCTTTATTTCCGTCAGAATCGTAAATTGTTAGTAACAGTGTGCGTTCTCTTCGTTTTCCAGAAACATCAATGATTCCAAAATTACGATTGTAAAATGTTTTTCCTTGTACTTGTCTTGTATTCCCTTCATCTCTTGGACTGTGAGTTCCTGCGGTAAGTGGAGAACAAGTGATATCAATTAATGGATACGCATCTTTGCGTTCCAATCTTGAAATTTCTGTGTGATGTCTGTCACCACTTATAAATATAACACCTTCAATTCTTGAGTCATTTAGGCGTTTTAATAATTCAGCATGTTCTGTTGGGTATGTTGCATAGTTTTCAAATTTAGCAACATCACTAATTACTTGTCCGCCATTAATAATTACTTTAAAGGTTGCTCTACTGCTAGTTAAAGCGTCAATAAGCCAATCTAGTTGTTGTTTTCCTAAATATGCTTTGTCTTTATTTGGATCTCTATTTGGCGCTCTGTGGTACCGATCATCTAGCATGAAGAATTCCACATCATTCCAAGCAAAATGTTGCATAACACCGCCATTTCCGGCAGCATTTGTATTTAAATTTCCCCAGTAATCATTAAATGTTTGTTCTGTAAGCTTTTTATTTACATAACTACGATCTGCATCATTTGGACCAAAATCATGATCATCCCAAGTGGCGTAATGATGAACACTTCCTAGCAAAGCTTGTAATTCTTTGGTGGCGCGTGTATGTCTGTATCGATGGCGAATTCCTGTATTTGTCATAAAATCAGGTGTTCGTAAATACATATTGTCTCCAACCCATAACATTAAATCAGGATTTTTATCAAGAATTGAATTGAAAATTTGATATTTTCCACCGTAAGGTTTCGGACGATCGTCTTTTTTTTCATTAATAAAACTACAAGAACCTAAAGCAATTTTAAAATTTGGTGGATCTGTACGGAACTGCCATAAAGTTTGTGTTTGAAACTCTAATTTATAATCACGTGGAATGTATACATCATTGATATATAACTTGTATGTATATGTTTTTCCATAATCAACTTCATTTGGAGTCAATTTAGCAATCAAATCTCCTTGCGTAGTTGTTGAAACTGTTTCTGTGAATTTTTCGGTTTCACCTTCTGTAAAATATCCTATTTTTACGTTTGCAGGTGCTGTGGTTTGTACCCAAATCAACGCTTCTCTAAAATCTGAATATCCAACCATTGGTCCAGATTGTAATAGATTTTGTTGTGCGATACTTACAAAAGTGAAAAGTAAACACAATACAGTAAAAAAGTTCTTCTTCATGTTAGTTATCTTAAATTGATAGCAAATTTCTTGATAAATTTATACAAGTAGTTTAAATCTAAGTTATGAATTGCAATAATACGCTTTCTTAATTATACAGAGAACCTCAACAATCAATTTCGAAAATTATAAATATATTTAGATAGAATTTATACGAATTGAGAATGCTAGAGCCATTAATTTTTTATAAAAATCCAAAGCGACGAAAGCGAAAAATGGTGTTTTCATCTTTTACAATGCTTATGGCGTTCGTACTTATTTATTATTTACCTTATGCAGTTGTGTGTGTGTCAATGGGATTTGTAATTGCGATAGAGTTATATTTACTATACTTTTTTATGGCTAACAAATCAACAGTTATTGTGAATGAGAAAGGCATTAAAAGCAACGTAAATGGAATATGAGTGATTCCTTGGGAATTAATTGAAGGATTTGAAATAAAAGATGGAATTAATTTTACCGCTTTGGTAGTTAAAATAAACAATCTAGAAGCTTTTTTTGCGAATAAAACAGTTTCATCAAGGGAATTATGAAATCAAACATACGACGTTTTGCAAGTCCAGCTGTAATTCCTGAATCAGAATTTAATGTGTCATTAGTGGAAGCAATTAAAATGATAACAGCATACAAGAATGCATTATCATCATGAATTTAAAAAATACAGACAGATTCCCGCAAAAGTTATAATTACGATAATAGCACTTAAAAATCCTATAATAAAGCCTTTTAAAAACAATAATTTTTCCTGATTCATCATATATATTATAAAAAAAGCAAAGCGGTAGACGTCACCCTTACCGCTTTGCCAGCCTAAAAATAATGCATTAGGTTTCCCCTAAACCTAAAAATAAGAGAGATAACACATTTTGCACTTGCTCAGCCTTCCCAGGTGCCGAGCGTGAAAAATTAAAAACTTAATGAAAAAAATTAACGCATCATGTGTTGATCTCTCATCCCCATTTTGAACTTGTATACTAACTACTTATTTTTCTTTTTCATGATATGTAATTTACAGGTTCTGGTGTCTTGAGTATCTTTTCCCAAAAGTCACTGTAGAAATTTGGTGTTTTTAATAATGTTTTATGATTGCCATGTACTTTGGTTTCGCCTTCTTGAATTACATAAATTTCGTCAGCAATTTGCTTTAAATAATGTAAGTGATGCGAAATAAAAATAATGGTGATTTTTGATTTTAATTGTTTCAATAATTCAAAGACAAAGAGTTCTGTTTTCTTGTCCATGGTTGCAGTAAATTCATCTAAAATAAGCAATTGCGGTTTTTTGTAAAGGACTCTAATTAATGCCAATACTTGCTTTTGCCCGTTTGATAAATTCATACCACCTTTTCCAAGCATAGTGGCGTAACCTTTGGGTAAACTCTTAATAAAATTTTCAAAGCCATATTCTGTAATAAATGCATCTACATTTTGAAGCGTATCTTCTTCTCCCAGTACAATATTATCAAAAACAGTATTTGGGAAAATAGGAACTTCTTGTGGAATAACGCCTATTATATTTCGCCAGTCTTTTGTTAAAACTTGCTTTAGTGGAATTTCTTTGTTGACTAAAATTTCCCCTTTTGTATGTGTGTAAAATTTTTGCATGATTTGGCTCAAAGTACTTTTTCCACAGCCGCTTTCTCCAACAATAGCAACACATTGCTTTTTTAATATTTTAATATTTATATTATTTAATACTTGCTTTTTGCCAGAAAAACTAAAGGAAACATCTTTTATTTCTAAGGATTTAAATTTAGTCAAAGGCGTTTTTCCTGTGGCTTCTTCTTCCAGAGCAATAAACTCGTGCATTCTGTCAAACGCTACTTTTGCTTCGTTAATAGGAATAGCAACTAAAGCTAAACTCGCTACCGATGGCAGTAAGGTAAACGCAATACATAATACAGCTGTCAATTCGCCAATAAGCATAACTTCATTATATACTTGCAGTGAACTATACAGTAAAACACTCATTAAAAATAACACGCCAAATACACTTGAAAACAATGATAATCGAACATTGATTTTGCCTAATTGAAATATCTTATCTTGAAAATTTCCGTAAATACGTCTATTTAATTTTTGAAAAACACTTTGTCTATTGGTATTTTTTATGATTGATATATTTTGTAACGAACTGATATAATTACTTTCATTGTCCGTACAACTGTGCATGATTTCTTTTTGTGCTACAATAATTTTTGTATTAAAGGCATACATTAAAAGAAAATAAAAAGGCAAACTAATAGAAGCAATCAAGCCAATTTGCCAAGAATAGTAAAATAAAAAACCAAGTGATACAATGGAAACTAGCGAATTGATAACTACGTTTCCAACAACAACTTTAATTACATTTTGAATGCGTTGTGTATCGTTGAATCTAGCTACTAATTCTCCAATCTTTTGCGTATCAAAGAACGGTTTAGGTAAACTTAACAACGAAGTATAAAATCGATCAATAATTCGATTGTTTACATTTTTGCTTTGCGAAATTAAAAAGCCATCACGAATAGTTGTAAAATATACTTTTATCAACAACAAAGCAGTAACAATAATAATGCTGAAAATAAGTGAACTCGTATCTTTTGAAGGTAATATGTTATCAATAAGTTGTTGTGCAAAAACGGCAATACTCATTCCTAAAACGGCAATACAAATTCCTAAAAGAATACTGTAGCCTATCGTTTTATGATCTGGCTTTAAAATATTTAAAAACCATCTTTTTCTCAGCTCATGTCGCTTATTGAACTTTTCAGAATTTTCATCAATCGTTACTGATTGAATCACTTGGTATATAATTCCAAATGCCAAAATCAAAATTGCTAAAATTAAAATATATATAATATTGTTAAGTTTCATTATCTTGAAAGTTAAAGATTGAACAACTACTATTTATACCATAAATTCCTGCTGATTTTAATTTTGTTGATACGCTACTAGCTGTTTGGTAGGACAACTAGTAGCTCGTTAATCAACAACCATACTTTTTTAAAAAAGTATTCGTCAATCTAAATATTCACAAACTATACATTTCATAAAGAAATCGGCAAAACTCTATTAAATGTGTCTCTTAGAGTGTAAATAATTCAGATCTTCTTCTACGAAGTTTGTTATGAAAACTCCATATGCTTTCTGAATAGTTTAATCATTTTTATTACTGTAAATGTAAGCGTAAAGTTTGCCTAAAAACAAGAGAAGCTATTCACGATTTATAAATCTTTCATAAATTTTTATAAAAAATGAGTAACTTACAAGTGTTAAAAAACTTACCCTAAGTTACACGTACACATCATACACTAACCATTCATGATTCGTAAAAGAAAAACATTTAAAATATCAATGTTTACAGTAGTATTGCAGCTTTTTTGTATTGCTATGGTTGCACAAAACTCTACTGCAAAAGACAAGATTGATTCTACTCAAAACGAAAGTATTGCTATTAAAACTAATCCTAAAAGATACCACGAGCTAGAAGTGGCATTGCAAAAAGCGAAGCAGACAGAAAACACTTCTGAAGTCGCTAATGCATATTTAGATCATTCTGAATTCTTCTTAAAATATTCTGATATTTTGTGTACAAAGTATAGTGATAGTATTATACTTCTAACAAAAGATTTAAAGAATAATGAAAAATTTCCAGCCGAAGGATACAACCAAAAAGGAAGGTATTATTACCGAATTGGGAAATATAAATTAGCATTAGATAATTTTACGACAGGATTAGATCGTGCAAAAGAAAATACGGCACTTCATCAAACCATAAATCTTAATATAGGTTTAATTAAAAATACAATACAGCGTCATCAGGAATCTAAAAAAATATTTAAGAAGTATCTTTATTTTTTAGAATCTAGTGGAGAAAAAGATTCAAATCATCGTTATAACAGAGGATTATTTGCTCTTTCACATGCCTTTACCTATACAGGAGAATTAGATTCTGCTACCTATTATATAGAGAAAGGAATAAAAAATACAATTGCGACAAATGATAAGGTTGGCTATGATTATTTTGTGTTAAATTCTGGAATTAATTCATACTTCAAGAAAGATTACAACGTAGCATATGATAGTTTGATTCGAGCAAAAGAATTGTTTGAAAATGATGAAAGTCAAATTATTTCATTAGCATTTGCACATCTATTTCTAGGAAAAACCAATAAAGCCCTCAAAAAGAGTAGCATCAATCATTTTATAAAAGTAGATTCTATACTAGAAGTCACAAAAGATGTAATGCCAGAATTGCTAGATGCTTACGATTACATAAAAGATTATTATGCAGCAAAAGGAGACAATGTAAATCTTCCTCATTATCAGGCGCAGGAAATAAAATTTCGTAAAATTTCTCAGCATAATTACGAAGATTTGGTAAAAGATATTGTAACAAATTATGATAATAAAATCCTAGAGAAAGAAAGAGATAGAATCATTAGAGAGATTAAGGATCAAGATAATATCATTATCATAATATTATTATCATTATTGTTGGCTTTTGCTGGTGCGATATATTATTTCTTCAGAAAACAAGTGATTCATAAAAAACGTTTTCACAAGCTATTAGAAGAACAGCAAAAGAAAAAAGAACTCGCAACAGAGAAAAAGTCAGTGGTTCCTGTGACAGAAAATAATATAAAAGAGCTGTCTGAAGATTTAGTGAACGATATCTTGACTAAACTTGAAAAGTTTGAAGCAACCAATAAGTTTGTTAAGAAAAAATATACGTTGCCGCAATTGGCAAAAGAGTTAAACACGAACGGAACTTACTTATCTAAAGTCATCAATGAAACAAAAAAGGTAAACTTCTCAAACTATTTAAATCAGTTACGAATTGAATACGCTATAGAGCAAATTACCAATAATTCTATTTTTAGAGAATATACTATAAAAGCGATTGCAGAAGAATGCGGATTTAAGACACAACAATCATTTTCAGCTGCTTTTTATAAAAAGACAGGAATAAAACCATCATTCTTTATTCGACAGCTGAAAAATAAGGGTTAAGTGTTAAGCGTTTGATATTAAGTTGTTTGAGTTATTGTTTTGTATGTAAAATTTATAAATATTTCATAATTTCATTTGGATTTTACTATAGTAAGGTTATACATTTGAGTATAACATTAAAACAAAAGAAGGATGAGAAACCAAACCAAATCCCTAAACAAATTATTGCTCTCTAAAGTTAAAATAGCTAAAGTAAGCGAGCAGGAAATGATCTTGGGTGGCGATCGTAGTAAACGTGGGACCAACTCAAAAACAGGAGATTCCAGACAGAATTTACAATTTATACAAGCTGCTATTGTGATGATGTGAACTCGTATTAGATTCCTGAAAGTGTATAAGTCATTTACCGAGACTTGTACACTTATTAATTTTTAAAAACTATGATTAAAAGAGTACTACTAGTTGTTTTTATATTATTGACAAGCTGTGCTAAAGAAACTACAGTTTCTTTTCAAAGAACAGTACCAACATATATTGAAAGCAATACTTCTGAAAAATATCATGGAAAAGAAATTATTGATGTGTTTAGACCACTTGAGAATTTGAAAGATTCTACAGTTCTCAATTGGTACAAGAAAGAAGCTACTTACGCGCAAAGTATATTGCAAAATATTTCAGGACGTGAGTTGCTTCAAACGAAAACAAATGACACTAGTATTGAAATTACGCAACTAACCTTTACGAATGATAATCATTATTATTACTTAAAAAAAACAACTTCTGAAAACCACGCAAAATTATACTGCAAATATCAACTAGAAGGAGAAGAAGTATTAATTTTTGATCCAGAAACGTATGAAAATCAATCAAAAAACAACTATTATATCAACTATTTTAATCCAAGTTGGAATAATACTAAAATAGTGATAAGCCTTTCCAAAGATGATGAAGAAATCTCAGAAATGATTATCCTAGACACTAAAACGAAAAAAAAATATTCACAGACTATACAAAATGTTTGGCCATCGGCGCTTGGCGGAGTTCGTTGGTTATCGGATGATAGCGGATTTTTTTATGAATACATTCCAGAGATCAATCGTGATGCTGATGATTATTTAAAAAATGTACAGACCATTTTATACAAATTGGGTACGAATCCTAATAATAGAATTGTTTATTTTTCTAAGGCGAATAATCCTGAGATCAAAATGAATTCGGCTGATTTTCCAGAAGTCATCGTGCAAAATCAAAACGATAAATATTTGTTCAGTAATGTTTCTGGCGCAAGTGCCTATTATGAGTATTACTATACAGAATATGACAATTTATACAATACAAAAATAGAGTGGAAGCCTTTGTTTAAACAGGAAGATAAAATTCCGTTTTTCTATGTAGATCAAGATGATTTATACTTTTTGACTGCGCATGAAGCTTCTAATTTTAAAATATGTAAAACCTCATTAAAAAATCCAGATGTACGAAGTGCAGAAGTTTTAGTAGCGGAAAATCCAGATGCTACCATTACAGATTTTGTGGTGACCAAACAAGGATTATTCTTCGTGAAAACTAAAAATGGAGTTTCATCAAAACTCTATAAATGGGTTGAAGGCACTATTGAAGAGATTTCAATTCCTAAACCTGCAGGCGCTATTTATTTAATTGCAAAAGGACCAACTTTTAGTGATTTATGGATAGAAATTAGTGGTTGGACAACCAATGAAGTTCGCTACAGATATAATGCAGAGAAAAATACTTTTATTGAAGAAAATATTTATCCAAAAACAACAAAAAAGAATTATGATGATATCGTTGTTGAAGAAGTTGAAGTGCGTTCGCATGATGGCGAGTTAATTCCGCTATCGTTGATCTATCATAAAAACATTCAAAAAAATAAAAATAATCATGTATTAATGCGCGGTTATGGTACTTATGGTATTTCTTTAAGTCCAGAAGTGAACAGTATGATGATGCAATGGATTGATAAAGGCGGTATTTATGCTGTAGCTCATGTGCGCGGTGGTGGCGAAAAAGGCGATACTTGGCACAAAGCAGGTTTTAAAAAAACGAAGCCGAATACTTGGAAAGATTTTATTGCTTGTACGGAATATTTGATTGCTGAAAATTATACAAATCCTAAAAAAATAGCTGCTTGGAGTTCCAGTGCTGGCGGAATCCTTATTGGTCGCGCTATCACAGAACGTCCTGATTTGTATGCTGCAGCTATTGTGCGTGTTGGTAAGTTAAATACGTTGCGTTCTGAAAACACACCTAATGGGCTTAATGGTATCAAAGAATACGGAACAGTAAAAAATGCAACAGAGTTTGAATCTTTGTTAGAAATGGATGCTTATCATCATATAAAAGACAATACAAATTATCCGGCGTTGTTACTCACAGCAGGAATGAACGATACCAGAGTTCCTATTTGGCAACCTGGGAAATTCGCAGCTCGTATGATCAAAGCAAATGCTTCTAATCGTCCAGTTATTTTTAATGTAAATTTTAAAAGCGGACATGGATTTGATGCAAGTGCCGAGAAACGAAGAGAAGAATCACAAGATATTTTATCATTTGCTTTTTGGCAAACTGGCCATGAAGATTTTACACTGAAATAAAGTATTTTGATAAAGATATATCATTCTTTCTTTTAGATTAGGGAAGAATGTAACAATAATAAAAATTGCTATTTTCTTATTAAAAAATTGAGAATACGCATATTTTTACTAACTCAATCCAAAGAAAAGTCAGGCAAATTGTCTGGCTTTTCGCTTTATAGAGGATTTGTATGAAGTGTGTTTTACTCGATAATCGAGATTTAAATACTCCGATGTTTGCGCCAAAATGTTTTTAATTGTTTCCATTCAATGCTTTGCGTACTTACTTCGAATATTAATCTAAAATGTAAAAATCCTACGCTATATATGTATAGCGTAGGATTTTTATATTTCTTAATTATACTCAGTTCTTAACCTCTGCGAGGTGAATTGTCAATTTTTCTAGGTTGAACAGGAGTCGTTTCTTCTGTGCATGTAGTATTAGCTATTCCACCAAGAAGTGTTTCCATTTGATAAAACTTTAAAACCTTAGTTTTTTTCAACTTTAAAGTTTTTTGACTTTTTTGATTTTTCATAATTGTAAGAATTTATTATATCAAATATAGCTATTTTTTTTGTAACTATCTAGTTGTCAATCTTTTTTTAACGAGCGTTTTTCTCGCTAGAAATAAAGAGAAAACATATGAAAAAAATAAGAAATAGTATCGCAGTAGCTGAGAATTAATTTTTTTAAAGAAAATGGCAAGTTTCTTATTAATAGACTATTATGGCTTTACGATAAAATGATATAAATTCAGTTCTTACATTCCATTAGAAAATAATATTTCACATTTAGCACAAATGGGCATCAATTCGTTGTTATGCGTTTCTCTAAATTTATTAAAAGTTTCGCCATGCCATACTTCTTTCATAGAGTTTGCATGAAGATTTCCCATTTTGAATTCCGTAAATTTTTTGCACGAAACCACACTTCCTGATGGCATAACATCCATGCGATTAGAAATTCCTAAACAGGTAGATTTACAGGAAGGCGCTTTAGATGATCCTTCAATGTATGCTTTAATTTCATGCAGTTCCAAATTTGGTTGAAAGCGAATTCTAATGTTCCATGTTTTGGCTAAGATGCGATCAATTTGAGCGAGTAAATCATTCAATTTACTTATGTCTATATTGAAATCAAATGATTCCCATGTTTTTCTTCGAATGCGTGATTTTTCGAGCCATGAATAATTTTCGTTGTAAAAATCAGTCATCTTTTGTGCTTCATCTTCAGGAATATACCAAGGGAAGTTAAAATATAAAGTATCAATTCCTTTTGCTTCAAAGTATTCGCAGCATTCGTATAAATGCGGAATTAAGTCCTCACTAAATACAGCTGCAATAGAAATATGTCCTTTGTAAATGTCTTGTTTTTGTAAGTCGATCAAATGATCAACATTATCCATTATCTTTTTAAAAGTACCTTTTCCTCTTAGTTTGTCATGCTGAGCTTCCAATCCTTCAACACTGACCAAGGTAGTCAGTCTTTCAGATATTTTGATTAATGAATCTACTTTTCGTTTTATAGAGAGTCCATTTGTACAAACAACGGTATCTCTCGGATCGTTTGCTAGTAATTCTACCAATTCATTCCAATAGGTATAAATCATAGGTTCGCCGCCCCATAAATAAAAATGTGATTTTGTATGACGTGTTTCTTCAAACAGCTTTTTGACAATATCTATATCTAAGTCTCCTTGAACTTTGACTTCTTTTTTGTCTAAATGTCTATGGAAACCTGCATCATTCCATTGAAAACAATGTGTGCAACGCAAATCGCATCTATTGGTAAGTTTCAAGCCAATTTCATGCGGAACTTCAGATGCATATGTCGGATCTTTTAGTCGTTCTGTATAGCATTTTCTAGTGAAGCTTATTTTTTCCTTAAATCGCTGTAATGATTCTTCTGTATAAGGTCTAGTGCTTTTTGGCTGCATGATGTTTGGCGGTAGTTTTTTGAATTTAATCATTTTCTAATTGAGCACGCTCAATATATTCCTTTATGGTTGGATACGTAAAGAATGTTTTTAAATCAATTTCTTCAATGATTACCTCAACTCCAAAAATGTTTTCAATTTCTAGCACAAAATACATCACATTGAGTGATGTTAATTGTAAATCGTACCTAAGATTTGTATCATCTTGAATATCTTCAACAGTAATGGTACGTTCTAAAATTTCAGTAAGTATGCTTGCTAGTTGTTCTCTCATGTATTTGAATTATGGATTGTAACGTCAGGAAAAAACCTTTTTTACAACACGATTCTTATTTTTAGCTTTTTGTGAAAGCGTAGATTGATTTAATATATTAACCTCTGATAGCTTCAACGGTTTTATCGCCATCTCTATCAAACTTGTGATATTCTTCTACTTCTAAACCGTCATAAAATAAGCAATACGCAAGTTCTCCGTTTTTGTGAAAGAATAGAATAATTTGATCAGAAGTACAATCTTCGCCTTTTAGCGTGTATTTTATATTATATTTTACGAAAAATATGCTTCCTGTTTTGAAGTATTCACGCTCAATTTCTTCGTTACTTTGATATATGGCATCTTCTTGAGAAACGCGCATTTCAAAAACTTTTTCAAACTGCTCTTTGAGTTTTGCTTCGCAAGAATCTATTTGTACGATTTTCATTTTATCAATGTATTATATTTAGTATTCTAATTAACTAGATTTTTTAGGGAGATCATGGTAAATATACCTTTTTTTTGTGTTATTTTCTTATTGAAGAAAAGAAATTTAGGCTGATTTATGACTGAATAGTGTCTTAATTTACAACGATTCGATGTCTTCTTCATATGTTCCTAAAAAATCACCAATCAAATAATTGGCAAGCGCTTTTTTGAAATTTAAATCTTCGTTGGTCGCTTTGTCTTCTTTGATTAAATATCGTTTGTTATCAGAATGACTTAAATGAATACAATTTCCTTTTTTGACTCTTTTTATTCCATGATATTCTAATCTGTATACCAAATCAATATCTTCCCAGCCCCAACCGACAAGATCAGCATTCATGCCACCAATTTTTATAAAATTAGCTTTAGACATCATTAACAAAGCAGGACAACTACGGGCATTTTCAGATAGAAACATTCTATTAGTTTCTACCATTACTTCATTACCATCTTGACCTTTAAAACCTATATAATACGCTAATTCTTTTACTTCTCCTTTTATTATCTTTTTGTCGCTTCTGTTGCTTTCTACTGTTTTATCTAAGGTTAAAAATGAATTGTCATCTTTTAAATTAGCTGTAATATCACTAATGGCATCATTGATGACAATATCACAATCTAGTATGAATATAGTATCATTTTTTGCATGATGTACGCCAATGTTTAGCGCTTTCGATTTGTTGAACACATCACTTTCTATATGTATTAATTCGATGTTTTTCAATGCTGATGCATTCACAATTGTTGTTACTTCTTCCACATTTCCACCAAAATTAACAATGATAATTTCGATATGATCTACATTGAATATGTTGTAATTCTTTTCCAAACTATCTGCTAAGTCTGGTCTGTTGCTCCATGGTATTATAATAGTTACATTCATAATGTTTTCTGTTTGGAAAATAATAAAGCTCCGATTCTAATTAAATTTAACAACACCGTATGATTTAATTCAAACGACAGTTTATCTTTTAATTGATTATAGTCTGTGGTGGTTTGGCAAATTTTTAGAATTTCTTCAGTTTCTGTAGTAAATGGAATTTTTGCAGGCCAAGTTGGGTCTTCAAACGTTATTTGATGATCTGAAACACTAAATTTACTAAAAGTCCGCAGTAAAATTTCTTCAGAGAAATCGATATCTTCAGTAGTTGTATTACAATATATTTCCGCTACTTTTTTATAGTAATTCCATGAATGTCTTACTTTGGGTAAGAAATCATTTTCTTCATAGCTTAGGAAGTCTAGATTTCCTGTCATGTTCGTTGCTGACATTTCAGTATTGGTAGCTGTTTTTACGATTTCAACAAGGTTTTGAGCGCAACTTTTAAAGGAATAACTGTCTTCAGCTCTTTGAAAACAATTCTCTGTTATCTCTTTTTTTAGTGCGGGATTTTCGTAGAGTTTTTTAATAAAATCCAATCCGTTGAAATATTCAGATCTAATTCCTGATGCTGAGCTCCAAGTATCTAGTAAGAAACCAGTTTTATTATGAATGATAGAATCTTTTAAGCCTCCATAAGCAGTTCCTATAACTGGCGTACCACATTTCATTGCTTCAACAGGAGCATAGCCAAAGTTTTCATCTAGAGAATTTGTTGGATGTATTAAGAAATCTAAAGCTCCATAGCATAAGGTTAATTCGTCATTACTAAGATTCGATTGAAATTGAATAATATTTCCGCTGAGTTGATAAGAATCAATCAGTTCATTGATAAACGTATGATATTCGTTTGGTGTTTTTTGCCAATTAAGAATTGGATAATCTACCCAATAATCACCAACTATAATAAGTTTTACATCTTTGGTAATGTCACTTTTTACTTTGTGTAACATGTGAATTGCATGATGCAGGTTTTTTTGAGGTAGAATTCTCGCTACATATCCTAAAACCAGTGTGTTTTCATTAATATTTAATACAGATTTACAATCATCTTTAGAAAATTTTAATGATAGTTCTTTGCTAATTGGCAGCTTAAGTAGGTGCATGTTGGGAAGCGTTTTAAACACTTCTTTTAAGATTGAAATATCACTTGTGCAATTGACAATAAAAGAATCGTGAGCGCTTACTTTTTCAACATTGTTAACTAGGAATTTATAATTTAATACAGCTCCGCCATGTAAACAGAATATCACCGGAACTTTTATGTTGTGTTTGTGTTCCCAAACAAGATTTCCAAAAAAGTTAAGAATTACGTCAAAACTATCTAGTTTTTCAAAGAACTCTTCTTCGCTATGAATTAAAATTATTTCATGCGTTTCTTTTAGACTATCTATATAAAACTGTTTTGTTCTTTCTAAACTTATCCATCCTTTTAAACCAATACATAAGAAGCCTATTTTTTGTAAGGACATAGTTTTTATACTGCTATTTTTTGAATTTTGTTTGATATTTTTTCTTGACTTTCAGCAATCAACTTTATAAAGTCTTCAATGATTTTATCGGTAGAAACATCTTTGTTGTATACCATGTGGATACGTCCGCAGTTATACCAATTTTTATCTATGGCAACTTCTAGTGTTGGCACATTAGCTTGAATATGTTTATGTATTTCTTCCAATTCAGAAAACAAACTTTTATAGGCTAAATCTTCAATGTGTAGTTCTACACCAATGGAGTCGTCATGTTTGTATTGAACAATTTCAAAATGTACAGAACGTGGCCATTTGTTTGGATGATATCTTCTAAAGTGTTCAAAACCACCTTTTAATTCTAAGCTACTTTGTTTTAAAATTTCATTTTCTAAAACTTCATTTAGTCTTGGTAAAACATTGTAATCTTTTACAGAAAATAAGAAGTATTCTTTGTAATGTTGTTCAGCTTCATTTTTTGGACTCTCTTCTTGATTTTTTTCATCAATTGCGTCTAAATCAACAGTGTATAGTTTTAATTTTTCATTGATATTAAAATCGGCGTCTAAATTTAGATTTTGATCTACATGTTTAGAAATTTCTAGTAATAACAATGAAGCTCTTCTGTAATGTCCTAATGAGAGGAAACTTTCCAGGAAGCTAATAGCGTCTAATCCGAAATGATACAAAAATCTATTTGCAGTATTAACCGTTTTGATCATTAAATTGTAATGAACCATATCTATTTCAAATCCATTTAAGAAACCAAAACAAGCATTTTCAATGGCATGTCCTAAGTAATAAATATGATTTTCAAAATAGCTCAAAATGACCATTTTATCTCTTATGGAAGTTAATAGCGAAAGATCTCCGTCTTCGTTTAAGATTTGCTCAAAGATAAGTTGTATCAATCCAACCATTTCAGTTTGACCATCTAAGAATCTTTGTGCGTCAGGTTTGTATTTTTCTAAGTCAGAAACTTTAGCTGTTATGGCACATAAACCTTCAGATAAATGAAATTTACGACATACTTCAAATCCTCCGTAATCATGTGCTTCAATTCCTCTATGGATGAGTTGTTCTAAGTTGTGCGGCTCTGTATTTAAATAGAAAATTTTACTTAAATCTTCCACACTATAGTTGTTTGCAAATGCAAAAAGTAAGTGACCTAATTCTTCTCCTTTATTCTTGTTAATCCAAACACTGTTAAAGGCTAAATCTTTTAAGGAATAATTTTTAACTTTTACTTCATTAAAATTAACTCCAGCCATGCTTGTATATGCTAAAGATTGCCATGGATGAAAGTCTCCTTCAGGATCACATTGTTTTATATAAGGTTCATTATTTTTATAGAAGATAAAATCTTCCATTTTTTCAATTACTGGCGCACCATCGTACATAAAATTTCCCCAACCACAAATAAGATGTGATAAGTTGGGTAAACTATTTCGAGCTACGATGATATCGACGTTATTTTTTAATAAGATATTTACTTTCTTGTCTACTTTTTCAAGCAATTCAGAATCTAGTGGCTGTGGAGTTTTTGGCATACTAGATTTTAGTGTATTTAGTGCTTCTTTTTCTAAATCAGATAGCGCTATCGGAAACCATATTTCCTTTTTTTCTTTCATTGTAGAAATTCTTTAAATAAAAATAGCGAATGCATAAAAGACATTCGCTATTAATTAAACTAATATTTTTTAGTTTTTTCAAGCTTCAAATTCAGCACTATGATTTTGGTGCATCAGCACTTCCGTCAGCAGCTCTTGTATGTGTTCCTAATCCACCACCTTCTTCTTCACCGCAGCAACCTTGTGTGCAGCATCCAGCTAGTAGCCTTCCACCAACTAAATTAGCTTCTTCTAATTTAGTTAACATCGCTTGTTTCAAAGCGCTTAACTCTTTTTTCGAATGATTCATAATGATAATTTTATTTGTTTCTTATAAGAATATACTTCCAAATATATACTTTATTATGTTAGGTAGCAAGAAAATACTGTTAAAACTGGACGCCATTTACGTCTCGTCGTTCAATGGAATTTCGCTTTTTACGCTTAATATTTTTAGTCTTATTTGATTTGAAATTATATGAAATAGATATGCGTAATCTCCTTGATTCAGGTTCAAATTTCCCGAGTCTGTAAGCGTTGTCTGTTCTTATTTCATACTCAGGATTGTACGTGTTGAATATGTCATATACCTGAACGGCGAGATTTCCATTTCCGTTAAAAATTCTTTTGCTATATCCAAAATCAACTTTCCCATAAGGATTTCTTTTACCTTGCGGAAACACAGCATTTCCTTTGTAGCGAAAGTTTAATTGGAAGTTGTGCTTTTTCCACTTGAACCTATTGTAGCTTCTCAGGTAATAAGAGGTAAAGTCTCTTTCAATGATTTCAGAATCTATGATGGTGCGTATCACAGCATTGTTAGCATCAATCGTATTTGTGGTTGTATACCAATTGTTTATTTTCCATCTTGTATACACTTCCAAACCGTAAGAATTATCACTTTCAATATTTTCCAATGTAAATATGTAGATATCCGAATTCGCATCTGATGGTCTTTGTATATGAGAAATTCGATCATTCATATTCTTAAAATAAGCGGTTGTTGATAAGGTGAATCCGTTTTTTCGATAGGTATGATATAATTCAACAGCATTAATATATGAAGGCTGTAATTCAGGATTTCTAACTGCAAATGAGGTAGGAGAGAAATATTTTGGAATCGTAGTAAGTTGCCAATGCTGAGGTCTTACCAATCTTCTGTTGTAATTAAAAGATATAGAATTGGTGTCATTTATAGTGTTTGAAACAAATACACTTGGATAGAATTGTGTGTAATCGTAATCAAAATTTTCATTATTGAGTCCTAAATCTCGCTTTACATATTCTGTTCGCAATCCAGCACTTAAACTCCATTTATCAAAAGTTCCATTATAATTGAAATATCCTGCAATTATATCTCTAGAAAACTTATAATCTAATGCAAAATCAGGAAACGTAGGGTTATTTATACTTGTGTTTTCTAAAAATTGATCAATATCTTGAAAACTCGATTGCACTCCGAGATCAATTGAATGTTTCGAAGAAATCTCTTTTTGATAGTCTATATTAAATTGAGCAAGATTTCCACTACCATTGTAGTCATAGAGAAGTGTATTGTTTCCTATGGTTCCTTCAGATATTTTTTCAGATTCACTCTCATTGGGCGACCATACAAAATAAGCTTCTATATCTAAAAAATGATTTTCTCCATCCAAAATCTTTTTATAACCTACATTCAAATTATGATTGTTATAATCATAATCTGTTTCATGAAAACTCCTAGTTGTAGTATTTACATCAAAACTAGAAATAGCTTCTGGAGAAGAAAAACTACGATTATAATTTACAAAAAACTGATTGTTATCATTCAAGAAATAATCAACTCCAAAATTAAACGACAAATCGTCTGCTCTGTTTATATTTTCTGTGATCTGTAATATATTATTTAGGAAATCTTCTGTTCTACCTTCAAAGTAATTTTTACTTTTATTATGGGATATTGAACTGTTAAAACTAAATTTATCTACGGTGTAATTTGCAGAGAGACTAGATCTATACTTTGAGAAAATTCCTTGCGTATAGGTGAAATTACCATTAATATTCAATCCTCGTTCTCTGTTTTTTTTCATGATTACATTTATAATGCTTGAACCATCTGCGTCCCATTTTGCTGATGGAGAAGTGATGAGTTCAACTTTAGAAATATTAACAGGCGACAATTGATCGAGACTTCTTTGTGTTGGTTTTCCGTTAATATAAACTCTCACATCTGTACTTCCACGCATAGAAATTGTACCATTTTCATCAACATCAACCAAAGGAATATTTTCCATAATATCAATCATGGAAGCACCTTTATTCATAATATCTGCATCAACACGGACAATTACTTTCCCGTTTTTTCGCTCTATTAATTTATCATTTGAAGAACCTTCAATGATTACCTCATCTAAGCTTTCAATTTTTTCTTCTAGTAGAAGATTATTTAAAACCAAATTAGCAGATAAATCATTTATGGGAATTAATAAGTCGATATATCCTGGACTTTGTACTTTAAGTACATAGTTTCCTTTTTCGATTTCTTTCAGTAAAAATTTTCCTTCCTTATCTGAATTAACTTTTTTAAATATTTTATCTTTAAGGATTAACGATATTGTCGATAATTCTACGGGTGTTTTCTTTTCTTGATCTACAATTAATCCTTCTATTGAAAAAGTTGTTTGTGCATAAGTATTTATTGAAAACAGGAAGATTATTAATAAATTAATCCCATATTTGGAAATCATAAGCTTGTAGAATTTTAGACACTAAATGTAAAAAAAATATATAATATAATGGTACATAAAACCGTAATCTTAGCAGGAGGAAAAGGTACACGACTTGGAAGTATCTCTAAGAAAATTCCTAAACCCTTGCAGCTCATAGATGGAATACCAATTTTGCATCATCAAATTGCTTTATTGGCTAGATACGGGATTAATGAAATTTATATTATTGCAAATTATCTATGTGAACAAATAGAAGATTCCTTACAAGAAATAAAAAAGCAAAAACACTTAAAAATCAATGTTCATAAAGAAAGCAAAGAACTAGGAACAGTAGGCGGAATTAAGGAAATTGAACATACATTAACAGAAGACTTTTTTGTGCTTTATGGTGATATTATGTTAGATGTAGATTTACATCGAATTGCAGCATTTCATTCAAAAAATAATTCAGACGCTACATTAGTTGTTCATCCTACAGACCATCCCAGAGACAGTGATTTGTTAGGTGTAGATACTTCAAACAAAATAATTGATTTTTATCCAAAACACGTAAGAGATCTTGATGCTGTACATCCAAATATTTCAAATGCAGGTATGTATCTTTTTAGTCCGAAACTACTTCCATTGTTAACAGAAGGAGTAAAGGCAGATTTTGGAAAAGACATTTTTCCCAATGTTATAGATAAACTCAATATGTACGCTTACAACACGCCCGAATATTTAAAAGACATGGGCACTCCTGATCGTATTGAAAAAGTTCGAAAAGATTTTAAAAATGGAATTGTACAAGCTAGAAATTTGAGTCAAAAGCAAAAAGCTATTTTTATAGACAGAGATGGTGTGATCAATAAATTTGTGGGTTACATTAGTAAGCCAACGCAGTTAGTTGTTTTTGATAATGCAATTAAAGCGATCAAAAAAATTAATACTTCTAACTTTCTTGCCATTGTAATTACCAATCAACCTGTAGTTGCAAGAGGATTGTGTTCTATTGAAGAGCTACAGGAAATTCACCATACATTAGAATTTACGCTAGGAAACGCAGGCGCAAAATTAGATGCTATTTTCTTTTGTCCACATCATCCTGATAAAGGATTTGAAGGTGAAAACGTAGACTATAAAAAAGATTGTCGTTGTAGAAAGCCAAAAACAGGAATGATTGAAGATGCTGTTACTCAATTTAATATCGATGTAGAAGAATCTTATTTTATAGGAGATACATGGAGAGACATAACATGCGGAACGAATGCAAATCTTAAAACGATTTTAGTTGGCGATACCCAACAAGAAACGAATGTAATCCCTACTTCAAAAGCAAAAAACTTACTGGAAGCAGTACAACAAATAATAAAATAAACTATGATTATTACAAGGACGCCTTTTAGAATAAGTTTTGTTGGTGGCGGTACAGATATTCCAGAGTTTTACGAACAAAACAAAGGAGCTGTGCTAAGTTCTTCCATCAATAAGTACATGTATATTAGTTCGCATCCGTTTTTTGATAAAGATAAAATACGCCTTAAATATTCTCAAACAGAAACCGTTTCAACTATTGGAGAAATTGAACACGAACTCTTAAAAAGAATATTTACAGAAATGAATGTTGGTAATGGAATCGAACTTTCTTCCATTGCAGATATTGTATCAGGAACCGGAATGGGATCTTCTTCCTCTTTTACCGTAGGTGTTTTACACAATTTAGCAGCTCAGAAAGGAAAAGTGATTGACAAAGCTGATTTGGCTCATACTGCATATAAAATTGAACGTTCGTTATACTCTTCTATTGGAAAGCAAGATCAATATGCTGCAAGTTTTGGAGGTTTAAATGTGTTTGAATTTTCAAAGAATGGAGATGTAACTCGAACACCTGTATTGCTAAATTCAGATTTTAAAAAAGAATTGAACAAAAAATTAGTACTGTTTTATGTAGGCAATAGAAAATCTACAAAGAGCATCTTGAAATCATATGAATATGAAAAAAAGAGAACAGTATTGCGTCAGATGACTGACTTAGTTTACGATTTAAAATATGCATTAGAAAAAGAATCTTTTGACGATTTTGGCGCTATTCTTCATGAAGGATGGTTGTTGAAAAAAACGATTTCCAATCAAATATCAACACAAGAGATTGATACTATTTACGAAACAGCTTTAAAGAATGGGGCAAAAGGAGGAAAGCTTCTTGGCGCAGGTGCAAGCGGTTTTATGCTTTTCTATTGCGAAGAAAAATACCAAAACAATTTGATTAGAAGTTTAGAACCGACATGTAGAAGATTTGATTTTTCTTTTGAAGAAGACGGCTCTCAAGTTATTTTTCAAGATACGTTGACTTAATTAATCTATTATGGAAAAAATAATTAGGAAAAGAAATGTAGCATTCAAGGCTTTAGATACTCATAGAGTAGAAGGGTATTGCCCGAATGGCTTTTTTACAGATTGTGTTCAAAATGGAGGTTGGGAAGAAGAAACATTTGTCATTTTAGAAAAATATTCCACAAAAAACAAAGTATATATAGATGTTGGAGCTTGGATTGGTCCTACCGTGTTGTTTGCAGCAAAACTATATGAAAAAGTAGTGTGTTTTGAACCAGATCCTGTTGCATTATTAACATTAGAGTATAATTTGCTAATTAATGATTTTGAACATGTTATTCTTGAGAAAAAAGCATTAGCAACGCATTCTGGTACCATCAAATTTGGCGGCAATTGGGAAATGGGAAACAGTGAATCTACCATATTGGTAAACGATACTTCTTTTTTATCAAAAAAACCAGCGGAAGGACAAAGAGGAACGCATAAGTCACGGACAGAAAATATTATAGAAGTACCATCTATTACAATTGAGAAAGTAATAGAAACGCATGCTATCAACCCAGATACTATCGCATTGATAAAAATGGACATTGAAGGCGGCGAATACATTGTTTTACCTGCTATGAAAGACTTTTTGCAAACTTATACACCTAACTTTTATTTATCGCTGCACTTTGTGTATCTATTAGAATTTCAAGTCAACGAAATCCTAACTATCTTATTTGAAATTTATAACAGATGTTACACTGTTATTGAAGAAAAAGAAATCGAATTGACACGTGCTAAAATTGCAGAAGAAAAAATTGAACATTTAGTCTTTGAAAAACTATAGAAGATTTTTAAGTAAATTATCAGCAATATCTCTTTTGATTGCATGAAAACATGAAAGATGTACATCTTCTGTGATTTCCATATCGTGAATTTGAACATGCATACTTTTATGAGCAATATTTTTCAAATCTCCACCATCAAATCCACAAAAACCTATGGTTTCTACATCTTTTGAATTGGCATGAGCAATTGCATTCAATATATTTTTAGAATTTCCACTTCCTGAAATTCCTATGACTAAATCTTGCTTTTGCACTATATTTTTTAATTGTTCTCTAAAAACTTCTTCGTAACTGATATCGTTTGCAATCGCAGATAACACAGTTGTATTATCATTCAAGCAAACAATACGCAATCCTTGTATCGTTTTTAAATAATCGCCCGCTACATGAGATGCGGTAGCGCCACTTCCTCCGTTTCCAAAAATATAGACGATTCCACTTCTTTTGTAGCAATTTAAGATACTATCCTTAATAGAAATCAAGCTATCTGTATCTATTTTTGATATGATATTTTTTAAATCATTGAAGTATTGCATTATCTGTTTCTGTAAATTATTGAAGTTTATTATCATAAAAAAAGCAAACCGAAGTTTGCTCTTTTATCATTTTTTATTTTCAACAACAAGAAGTGTCTCATTGTGTGTAATAATCTATGATATTAGCCATTTCTAGCCGGTCTTACTGGTCTCATAGGTAGATTCGTTGTACAAGTCTCTCCATCAGAACAATTTTCTCTACCTCCTAAAATTGAGTCGAAAACTGAAATTGAACTTTTATTAAGTTTTAAAGTTTTTAATTTCTTTTTTTTCATGATTTAAAAATATTTATGTTAATAAGCATACAAGTTAATATAAAAGAATTAAGCTTACTAGAATATTTTCCTAAAAAAAATGAAGTATTTATTGGTATTGAATACATAGAGGTCTAAAATCGCTAAACCTATTAGCATAAAAAAAGCAAACCGAAGTTTGCTTTTATCATTTTTTTATTCCCAACACCAAGATTCATCTTGTTGTGTATAACAATCCATGATGTCAGATTTTTTAGCTTCTTTGATTGGATCATTACAAGTTTCTCCATCAGAACACAATCCTCTACCTCCTAAAATTGAGTCAAAAACTGAAATTGCTGTTTTGTTAAGTTGTAACGTTTTTAATTTCTTTTTTTTCATAATTTTAAATTATTAATGTTAATTAAGCATACAAGTTAGAACAAAAGAATCAATGTTGCTAACATATTTTCTTAAAATCTACTTATATATATTGATTAAAACGTTTTACATTAAAAAAAATAGAAACCTACAAGCAGTCTCAAAATAAGAAAGTAAAGGAAAGATATTTCTTAAATGATTCTAAGAGAATTATCCTTGATTCTTATCATCTTCTACAAACAGAAAATAATAGATAGATTTCCAAAACAGAAAACAATTGACCATCTTTGTTAGCGTGTCTGCATAAACTCTTACACGAAGATATTTTCTAAAAAGATCAAAATGGAAGTGAAAATTAACGAATACGCTAGTTTATTTGAGATTTATTACAAGAATTCTCTGAATCATCCTGAAGACATTTATATAGCACATGACAAAGTCGATTATACATATGCTGAGTGTACTAATATAATAGAGCAAACAACTGTTTATTTACAGAATAAATTACAAAAAGACCGACCTGTAGTAGGATTGGCTTTCACTGATCAGTTTAAATTTATCATCTCTTTTTGGGCATGTACTAAACTTGAAGCAGATATTGTTCTTGTACAAAAACCAAATGCTCGCTCAGGAAAGATTGAGCTTGAAACCTTAAATATTACGGTTGATATCATTCTGTCAGATGATAATTTTGAGTTAAATGATCATGGTAAAATTGATTCTATAACGACTTCAGAAGAAAGTCATTTCAAAGCAAGTACCAAAAATAATGAGCTTCAAGGCAGTATCTATTTTTTTACGAGTGGAACCACTGGAAAGTCGAAATTTATAAAAACTACTTACTATCAAATTGTAAATGCTATAAACTGTATTCAGGAAGAAAAACGAATGCCATACACTAAAAATCAGCGTGTTTTAATCACTGCGCCATTATTTCACTCGTATGGTTTGAGTTGCTTGATAGAGTATACTGCTGGAGATAGTCAAATATTACTTCCGCCTACAAAAAAGTATCTAAATCCAATACAATGTTTATTCAACAAAAACATAAGTACTAAAGTTTCTGCTATAGAAGGTGTTCCATATTTCTACCAACAACTGTTACTATTCATAAAAAGAATACAAATGCCCAATCTAAGGCATATAGGAATGGGAGGCGATGTTGTATCTCAAGAATTGCTTGATACATTTCACACTAAAACAGATAGTGTAACTTTTTCAATACGTTATGGAATTACTGAAATTCCTTCTGTAATTAGTATCAACTATTTTACATATTCATCTGATTTTAAACCTCATCAGTTGGGAGAAATTTTATCAATTTATACGATAAATATTGAAAAAGAGAAAGACGATGCTTCTCAAGGAGAATTATCTATTGAACATTTTTACCTTCCAGATGTAAAGAAAAAAATAAACACAGGCGATATATTTGAACAGAAGGCAGACAAATTTAGTTTTATCTCTAGAAATACGTTCATAAAATACAGAGGTTACAAAATAAACCCAATAGAGATTGAAACCTATTTACGTACACATGTCGCTGTTGATGATTGCCGAGTTATTTTGATAAATGATACGTTAACTGCCGAAATAGTAACTACGGATACAGACCTAAACTTAGGTGTTGTAAAAGAATATTTGAAAGAAGAATTAAGGGATTATGTAAGTCCAGATAGAGTAAAAATTGTCGAATCAATAAAACGAACAAAAACAGGTAAAATAATCAGGCATTAAACACGTATTTTTCAACTTAAATTAGCAGATACAATTTATTATGATAAAAATATTGACATTTTTTGATTGCTATAATTACGGAGCGTATTTACAAGCATATGCATTGCATAATTTTTTGCTGGATAACGACTTAGATAATGAATTTATCAATTATAGAACCAAAAAAAGTATTGAAAATGAGCGTGTTAATGAATTGCAACCAGGCGCTCAAAATTTTGAATTGCGATTAAAAATTTTACTAAAAATTTACAGTTTTAAGTACCATCAAAGGAAATTAAAGAAAACAAAACCGATTTATGTCTCAGCAGATTTAAAAAATGAAAAATATGACAAAGTAATCATTGGTAGTGATCAAATTTGGTGTTACACGCAAGAATGGGGCGGCATCGACACTACATATTTCTCTGACAATATAAATGCTAACAAGATTATCTCTTATGCAGCAAGTTTAGGACCAGATAATTATAACAAACAACATCCAAGATCAATTTTAAGATTGATGAAAAATTTTGATCATGTAAGCGTTAGGGATCATAATACTTTAAACTTTGCTAAACTAGCACGTCCAGATGATAAAATAGGACCTCATTTAGTCTTAGATCCAACGTTGATATATAATTTTGACCAAGAGATTGAAGAGCCTTCTATCAAAAATTATATTGTTTTTTATTCTGACAAACTAGAACCTACAGATGATGTCATCATAGCTATTAAAAAGGTCGCAAAAGAAAGGAGCCTCAGCATTATTTCTTTAGGAAAATCCTATGATTGGTGCGATGAAAATATCATAACGCCATCTCCTTTTTTGTGGATGGGTTACATGAAAAATGCAGATATGATAGTTACTTGTATGTTTCACGGCTTACTTTTTTCTGTAAAATTCCAAAGAGAATTTATGATGTTTTTAAATGTACACAGAAAAAACAAGTGTTTGGATTTCTTAAATAGAATAGGTCTTGAAAATAGAGTTATTGAAAAAAGTGACGATGTTTCTAACTTGTTCAATTCTACTATAAATTATACTCCTGTCAATTCTTTTTTAAAGACTGAAGTAGAATATTCTCAAAATTTCTTGATTCGTGCTCTCGCGGATACATAAAATTATAGAATTAAATTCAGTTTCTGTAATGTGTTTTGTTATTATTTTTTGATATCAGATATGATTCTTGAAACCAAATCGGGAAGCTCTTTTTTTATCTTTTTAATATTCTCATGAAATTCATGAAGCATCTTGACAGAAAAATTTTCCTGTTGCCATCTTTCAAATGAAGTGCCAATATGAAGACGTTCAATTAAGATTTGATTTCCTTCTTCATTTTCGCCCATAGGTTCAAGATAAATCAATGGAGTTCCCGTAATAATTGCATCAACGATGGTCATTCCTCCAGGTTTAGAAATAATTGCTTTACTATTCATGATTAAATCTAAAACCATGTGATAGTCAGAATTGTGTGTGTATGACACATCATTTTTAGAATGAATTTTTCTCAAACCAGGAAAATGAGTAAGATGTGTCTTATTACGGATAGGATCCCAAGTAGGATCGTTCATATAATACTGAGTAGCTTTTTTTTGAGACAGCTCATTAGAAATATCCTTTACCATGATTTTCTTAGTAAAGTTTTTTGGGAGTTGCTCAGTTGTATCTAAAAAATCTCCTAGCGCCCATCCACCTCCATGAATTAATACAGATGTTTCTCTATTTTCATATGAAATATAATTGAGTGAAGGTATGGACAACTTATAATTTATGTAGCCTCTTTTAAGATCTAAAAAGGAGTACGTTTTTTGTATAGAAACCTTATTGTTAGTCCTCCATGTTACGGCATCACCAGCGTCTAGTCTGCATAGCTTGATGCTTATTTTTGGATTGTGTTCAGCATACAAAGACAATATATTTAACCAAAGCCCTGAAAAGCATAAAAATTCAGAAACTTGCGCTTCTTTCCATTGTTTAAATAATGTTTCAACCTTTTCTAGATCAAACATTTCAGATGTGTCAATAGATAATTTTGTAGCTAGTTTGGCAAGTCTATAGTTTTTTTGAAAAGCAATTTTAGATGCTTCAAATGTCTTTTTCTTTTCGTCCGTAAATAAATGTTCAATCAATAAGACTTCACTATCAAATTCAGCTATTTTTAAACCATTTGCAACAATTCGAGCTGGAAAATATACTCCAAATCCGAAAAGAGATGTTAAAATTTTAGGTGAAAAAGATTCTTTAGACATTCGTTTAATTACATGCTATTTACCTGATAAATCAGTACGAGTTTATACTAAGAAGTTTATAAATGAGTTAAAAAATATATATACAATTATGGAGTTAATTTGTGCCGTTTTTTTCGATAGATTCTTTAATGAATTTCTCTAAATGCATATACTGTTTAAAATATCTAAGATCTAAGCTTCCAACATCAATTTCCACATCAAACTCATTCTCTAATTCTAATATAAACTCTAGAAACTGTAATGAATTTAACCCAATTTCATCAATCAAGTTAACTTTATCTGTTAATTCGCTAGGCTGCACATTTCTTGAGATAACTTCGGTCAATGCTTTCGCTATTTTTTCCTTTAAAAGATTCTGATTATAATCCATTTTGCACTATATTTAAATTCTTAAGTCCTAAAGTAGGGCATTTAAACATACTATCATCATTTTAAATAAAAATTATGAAATATTTTAAGGTTTTAATAATCTTGAGTTTATTATTAATAATTCCTGTACTTGTTTTTTCAAACTTTAAATCTGCTGCTGATCAAAGTTCTGATCAAGATAAAATTCCAGCAGTTACAGATACATCTAAAGAGCAAAAAGCTGTAAATCAAGCTAAAGTTCTAACTGGTGCAGATCAAGTACATACGTATTTACCTTATTTAAAAGATAAAAAAGTTGGACTTTTAGTAAATACTTCTTCAATAATTGAAAATACTTCGTTAGTAGATAGTCTATTGTCTCACAATGTCAACATAAAATATATTTTTGGACCAGAACATGGTTTTCGATCTAACGCAGGCAATGGCGTTTCGGTAAAAGATGAGGTTGATTCTGCAACGGGAATTCCTATCATATCTTTATATGGTGGAACCAGAAAACCGTCAAAAGAGCAGATGAATTCGTTGGATTTGATGGTTTTTGATATACAAGATGTAGGATGTAGGTTTTTTACTTATATAAACAAGCTTTATGATATCATGGAAGCTTGTGCAGAAAATAACAAAGAGTTAATTATCTTAGATCGTCCCAATCCTAATGGTTTTGTCGATGGACCAGTTTTAGATATGAAACTTAAGTCTGGAATAGGGAAATTTCCAGTACCAATTACACATGGAATGACGATGGCAGAATTTGCGCAAATGATTAATGGAGAAGGTTGGTTGCCAAATAAAGCAAAATGTAAACTACGTATCATTTCTCTTAAAAATTATACGCATTCAACGTATTATGAATTACCCGTAAGTCCGTCACCTAATTTAAATACGCAAGCATCAATAATGCTGTATCCTTCTTTGTGTCTATTTGAAGGAACAATAATTAGTCAAGGAAGAGGAACATATATGCCTTTTACAGTCTTAGGAAATCCTAAGTTGAAAGATACTTATCAATTCTCGTTTACGCCAAAAAGTATACCTGGCATGAGCGCTAGTCCGTTGCATATGAACAAAACTTGCTTCGGAATAGATTTAAGAGACTATGACGTTAAAGATTTGTTGAAAACAAAAGAAATCAATCTTAAATGGCTATTAGAGTTTTATGAGAAATATCCAGAGAAAAAACGATTTTTTGATAGATCTCAGAGTTCACAAATGGGAGATTTTGATAAATTAGCGGGTACTGCAAATTTAAAAAAACAGATCATAGATGGCGTATCTGAAGAAGAAATAAGAGCAAGTTGGGAGCCAGAATTATCAGAATACAAAGCTATGAGAGAGAAATACGTAATTTACGAGTAAGTCTTATTCTTCAACTTCATCATAAATAGATTTAAACATAAAGGAAATGAAAAAAATCGCTTCTCTTTCAGCAATTGGGTATGATTTAGGAAGAAGTCAAACCATTGATACCTTAGATTTTCTAAAAAACGACCCAGATACGCTAGAAGTATACAGAAAAGCTGGAGCGAAATACTATGCAGCATCAGAAATCTCAAATATAGATCTTTGTGCTAGCGCTATAGAAAAAACACTAAAAGAAACATCTATTAGTAAAGATGAAATCGATGTAGTTTTATATGTTTCTGAAAATGCTACACGTGGTTACAGTATCAGCATCATTGATGCAAATAAACTGCTATTAAAAGTTGGCTTAAAAAAAGCATTGCCAATCGGGGTCTCTCTTTCTGATTGTGCTAATATCATCACAGGTTTACAAGTAGGAGTGAGTATGATTGCTTCTGGAATGGCAAATAATGTTCTTTTGGTATGTTCGGATATGATCACTGGAGAAGACAAAAAGCGAAAAATGGAACGTGAAACTGCTATTTTTAGTGATGGAGCTGTAAGTTGTATACTAAGTAAACCTGGTAATGGAGATTTTGATATTTGTAGTTTAAATAATGAAAACAAACCTACTTTATGGGAACAAAATGCAGAAACTGATGAATACGAATATTCGATGGAAAAATTTAAAATCATTCATCGTATTAGTCGTGCAATTCTCAAAGAAAACGCTTTAAAACCCATAGAAATCAAAAAAGTATTCACTAGTAATTATACATTGGCTACTAACAAATTATTTGTAAAAATGACAGGTTGTGGTAAAGACAAAGGTTTTTATGATAACATCGGAAGGTTTGGTCATACACTCGCTGGCGACATACTTATTAACCTCAAAGACTTTTACAAAAATAACGAGATACATTCAGGAGATACATTTCTTTCATTAGTAGATTCATATTCAACATGTGGAGCGATTGTATTCTGTAAGGTATAGAAAATTTAAAATCATTTCAGGAATCTAATAAATCTCTGATCTGATATTTAAAAGGACTAAAATAAAAAAGCAAGCTATGTATATTTTAGCTTGCTTTTTTATTTTTTGTGACCTCGGCAGGATTCAAACCTGCAACCTCTTGAGCCGTAATCAAGTGCACTATTCAGTTATGCTACGAGGCCTATTGCTTATTGCGGGTGCAAATATATTTCTTTTTGTAACAAATACAAATAATTAGAACGTAAAAATCAAACTTTTTTAGTCTGAAGAATTAGGAAAAAGTCATTCAGGAGTAAAAAAGTCTTTTGATTTTTAATCTAATGCTTTGGTAGTTACATAATAACGCCATCCAATGATTGCTAGCTGCAATTTTGTTGCTTTGCTTAAATCTAGTTGTTTTTTAGAAAAAGAAGGCAATAATACTTTGTTCAGTTTGGCTAAAATCTTAAAAAATGACTTCTTCATAACATAAAAATAGTAAAAACAATTTATAATTAACAGTCCAATGCTAGGATAACTATCAAGATACAGATGTGTTATAAGTTAAATTTAGTACTGTAAGTAATCTCTTTGAATTTTGTAACTACTGCAACTACAGAATGGACAAGTCGAAATAAGCAAAACTTTAAATAATTATTTGGTTCTTTGTTAAAAATATGAATGGATAAAGGAGTGAAATATTCTTTTATTGGTTTGAAAAACTGTTTTTTTAGTACTACTTCTCTATAGTGTTAAGATTACACAGTATCAAAGCTAAAAGTACAGGTTTTTCAAAATGAAAGCTCATCTCATATAAAATTTTTCTTGACTTCACGTAGAATAATAGAATTAGGAATTATTAATAATCCCTCCTGAATAATATGTAGTTAACTGAGTGGTACATGCTAATTACATCTCCAGAAAGTATTGAAAAGAAAATCAGTCCCTCAGTATTTTTTACTGATACGAAACAATTTTAAAAATCAAATAAATACTTCAATTAATATGTATTTTTTTATAGATCCAGCACAATTACCTGCTACACAAGATGTCGCAGATGCATACGGTCCTAGAAGTGGAAACTTAGCAAATAAGTATGCTGTTACTTCTAGATTTGATCTGTCAGCAGAGGCAAAAGCTTTTGCTTGTCAAACAGGGATGATGGTCGTTCAACAATCGGTTGTAGACGATTCATTAGTCAATGTTATAATAAAGCCCAATGATGGTCTATCAGTTGGGATTAACGTAAAGTATTATGTATATCGAGGTATACTAAAAAATTCACTGATTGGTACAGATACTTGTATCATCGGGCAAGACCCATCTAATAATCAACTAGTAGAAAGAATTTGGTTAGATCCTCCATCTGAACCAGATTGTGGAACACTAGGGTTTATGGATAGTGATGATACAACACCTATTACAGAAGATGTAGAAAGAATTTTTGATTACGATATTGCAGGTGTCGATCCCATTCTTGTAAATGAAGGAGAATGGTTCGGAACTTTTAGTGATAGCTTTAAAATTGGCTTTGAAGTAGTATTAGAGAGCAATCGTTTCAAAGCTACTTTAGAATATGTTAGAGCCGAAGAGCATGAAATTGATGTAACTGGCTTAACTAATTATGCAGAAAGAATTAAGAGAGAAGAAATATTAGACTTCATTGATCCAGCGGCATTTTTTGGATTGCACTTCACAGAAAGGGTAAGTTATTATGATACTGCAGGAACAAATGATACAAGAAAAACCACAACAACAGCTGGTACACGTTTTATATATACGAAGCTCATCTCAAAATTTCGGACAGCAAATAAAGTCTATCTAGATATCAGAAGTGAAAAAGGGTATTCATATAACTTATATCAAAACTATAAAGTTTCTAATGCTGATTCAGACAATATTGATATTCGTGTAAATACTGCATACGCAACACAAGCCTATGGAACAAATAGTTGGCCAATTCTGATACTTGAGAGTGCTCATACTAGCGGTTCTACTAATAGTTTACGATTAAAATTACGTATTGGAAATAATACAAAGCCAATTATTTACACCAAAACAACGTTAAAAAAATCTTTAAACAATTCAACAGGAATTACTTCTCGTTACATAAAAACGGATGATTTAATTGATAATGGAAACAATCCTGATCATACAGATTGGACAAACGAATTTAGATTGTACTTTCCAAACACACTTGCTCCAAATAGAAACTACATTAGTAATTATGTAAAACTAAACTATTTTCGATCTGAACATAATGCAGCGGCGTTGAGTCCAGTATTATTAAATGAAAATTATTACGATAGTGCTTTCTGTTCTGTAGATATTCCAAACATTGGAAATATCACAAATAATAAACGATTTGTTGAAGGTGTCGATCCAATATGTGTCAGAGAGCCTAACAACACTGACGGAACAGGGAATTTTCAATTAAACATGTCTAATGGAGCATATTGGGATGAAGATCGTGTTTTATTCTACGCTGTTATTGAATATGAAAACAGTAGTAAAGTATCTGAAAAACAATATCTAAATACTTATCCGCAAAAATTTGAATTTGCATCTTGTAGCTACTTCAATGAATATTGTGATTCTGAATTGTACAAACGAACAGAAATTATTTGTAGAGAATACAATCCAACTGTGGGAGCAACAAGAATCCCTGGAATAAATTTCTATAAAAGTGAAAATGCCAGTGTTGGAATTCGTAAGAATTATAAAGAAAATGCAATGTTACTAGGGCTTACGCTAGAAGAACTTGAAGCTATCAAAGATGATACGCAAATAGACAGCACTGCTCATCAACGCTTCATTCATTTGGTACCAAGTACTAACAATCCCATTACTGATACAAACAATAACAGACATTTTGAATACGAAGTTCAATTACAAGGTATAAATGCTAATGGACAACGAACTATTGTGACACCACAGTACAATAATGCGCCGATTACACTATACAGTAGAGATAATCAGTTTTTTAGTTCAAGAGAGTTCTCTAATACAATTCCTTTAACATCTGGTCAAAACGGTCAAAATCAAGCCAATCAAATAGAATTTCATATTTACGAAGATGGAGTCGTAAAAACAAATGACAATATTGATTATGCTTTAGTTCATGATATCGAACGAGTGTATTACAAATATCATGATGCAGCTGATGTTATCACAGATTTATGTGATTTAGATTTGGTAATGGCAGATAAGATGAAAAGAAAATCAGGAAATTCAGGTAGGATTACCAATATGAATGCAGCGCCGCATAATTTTCCAACTGCACCTTTTGTAGATTATCAATCACCTACAGTTCATCCAGGAGTAGACGCTGAAGAAAGTTTCAGAAACGCAGCTTCAGATATTGCCACAACGCCAAGAGTTGCAAGACCTAACAATACTCCGCCAGTTACAGCATCATCAGGAGGAATTAGAAAATATATTAATCAAAAGAAGAAAGTGTTCTTGGTGAATTTTGAGACAGCATCTGTCAATAATGCAACTTTAGGTATTAATATAACCTATGAAAATACATTAAGACATTATGCAAATCCAGGTTTAGCAGCAGCAATGATGGGAGCATTAATTGATGTTACACACGCAACTACATGTCAAGGTTTTGCCTATCAAGATGCTAGTTGTTATCCAAGTTATGAGCACGTAAATGGAGAAGCAGCTGATACAGATTATAATTCTACAACTCAAGAGGATGTAGACTATATTTTAGCTCTTTACAAATATGGTTTTGATCTTTTCAGAATAGGAAATACGTATCATGCAAGATCAAATAATATATACAATCACGCCAGTCTTGCTAATATTCGAACAACAGTTATTCGTAGAGATGCCAATTGTAGGAGATTAAGAAATAATGAAACGGCAGATTGTAACCTTCAAAATGGTGTTTACACCAGAAAAAAAGTGCTTAGTTCTTTACATAGTTCTCATTTACACACCTCTCACAATGGCGGAGTAAAATTAAAAGATGGTAACAAAACACTCTAAAAAATACTAGATACGCTCCAACAGTGTAATCTCAAATGAAAAGCATCAAAGCAGTTCAAAAAAATAAAATCGAAGTCATTTCTTAAACTAAAAAATGACATCATAAAAAATATACATTAACAAATTAAGTCTTAACATTATGCCAAGATATTTACCACCGTTATCGGTCTTATTATCGGTTGACAACTTACCCGAAGGTTTAGGGTTTGTAGAAGACGGTATAAACTCAGTATTCTCGAGTTTATATTTTAAAAACTTACATGTAGATAGAAGTTTTAATAACGAAGAAGCATACTATACAATTACTATTGTTAGTAAAACAAGATTAGGTCTGGATTTAGGAGGGGAAGATGGTTTCGCTCTAGTACTAAACCCAAGTTTTGTAGATGGAGATATCTCAGAATTCCCAATGTCAGTATCATATCACTGGCCTGTATTAAAATACATAAAAGATTTTGATCCAGCGAATTTTGATTTTTCATTTGCCCAAATATTTAACCTCTTATTAGACATTAGCGGAACGGACAAAGAACAATTTTTAGCAAATTTATTATATGTGTTCTATCCAGAGCTAGGAGAAGATGACTCAATAGAGGCTTTCCCAACCTTTATTGATGATTTCAATACTAATAATTCGCCTATAACATTAATTCAATTCAATGATTTAGGGTCTGATGAAGCAGATATTAAAGATATTCTAGAACAAATTCAAACAAATGGAAATGACTTCAATATTTTTGAAGTTATATTTTCAAATTACTTTACTTCTGATGATGATTTTGGAACAGTAACCGAAAAACTGGAAAATTTCTTTTCAACATTCTTAGGAAGTTTTACCATAGACAACCTCCAAGAGTTTTTATTACCCAAATTCTCTGCTTCTCTAGATAGTCTATTAGTTGCTTTAGAATTCCCTAGAACCTGGTTAAAACCAGTCGATCCAGTTACATTTGAAGTCATAGAAGACGAAGACATAAAGTCACAACTTCGTTATGACATCGGAAGTCTTGCATTTAGCACAGAAAATGGAATAGAATTCAATCAAGCAGATTCATTCGATCTTACACCATCACAAATAGGAAACACAGGATTAATCATCGATATCGATGAATTAAAATTTGATTTTCGTACAGATAGAAACATTCCAGAAGCAACAGCCGACGGACGTCCTGATGAATTTCGCGGAATCTACGCAGATAAAATAGGAATTATATTGCCAAAGAAATGGTTTGACAATGTAGATAATTCTACCTTACAAATTGCAGGTTACAATATGCTCATCGGTACTGGTGGTGTTTCTGGAACTGTAGCTTTAGAAACGGTAAATGGAACACCAAATACTAACGATGATTACATGCCTGTAAACATTGGGAATTGGGAGCTAGGCTTCAAAAGCTTTGACATGAGTTTCAAACAAAACGCAGTCATAGAATCTAACATTGAAGGTCGATTAAAAATTCCAAAACTAAAGGATGGCGATGGTAATGAAGCACTCATTGAAATCAATGGACACTTAAACGAAGAAGGAGATTTTAACCTAACAGCTTCAGAACCGCAAGGAATTCCATTAAGTCTATTTGACTTTATGACGATCAATTTCCTTACGCTAGAGTTAGGAAGACAAGAAGACAATTTCTATGTAGGAACATCTTGCGAAATCTCATTCCAAAACGCCATCATGGAACGCGTATTAGGCGATCAAAAAATTGTAATCCCAAAACTTCGCGTATACGATGACGGTTCCATAGAAATCGTAGGAGGAAATGCCTTTATTCCAACAAACATTTCATTAAATCTCGGGCCAATTGAAATTGCCGTGACAGGAATTCACTTCGGATCGCATCAACAAGAAAAAAATGGTGTGATGCGTAAATACAATTATTGGGGATTTGATGGAGCTATCAGTTTAGATCCACTAGGAATCGATGCCAGAGGAGAAGGAATCAAATACTATTACACAACCGACAATGACGAACATGGAGGAGATGGAGACAGTTTCTTACGTATTCAAACTATTGAAGTTGATTTAATCATTCCTGGAACTGCAGATCCAGATTCAGCATTAGCAATTATCAATGGAATGTTGTCTATTCCAGAACCAGGAGAATCTCCAGAATATGAAGGGAAAATTGGTTTAAAACTTCCAAAAGCACGAATCAGTGGTGCTGCTCAAATGCGTTTACAACCAAAAGAACCTGCATTTATTATTGAAGCCGGAATCGAAATGCCAACACCAATTCCATTAGCCGCTACAGGTTTAGCATTCTACGGATTTGGAGGATTACTCGGATACAAATATGTAGCTGAAAAAGAAGCAATTGGTTTAGTTTCAGGTGAAGATACTTGGTATGATTACTATACTTATCCGCAACGAGGTGTAAATCTCGACAAATTTAGTGGACCGCCACGAACCGATCAGTATAACTTACCAGTCGCTGTTGGTGCAGGAACTGTATTAGGAACCATGCATGACGACGGATTCTTATTCTCTACACGATTGATGGCAATCTTATCATTACCATCAGTATTCATCTTAGATGGTAGAGCCAATGTACTTGGAGAACGTTTAGGAATTTTAGATAACACAGAACCACCATTCTTTGCGGGTGTTGCGGTTGGTGACAATTCATTCGAATTCTGGTTTGGAGCAGATTATAAACTTCCACAATCTAACGGTTGGATCATTGATTTATATGCTGAAGTACAAGCAGGATTCTTCTTTAACAATCCGTCAGCTTGGTACTTAAACTTTGGTACAAAACAATCGCCAATTACAGCACGTGTCTTAACGATAATCACAGCACAATCATTCTTAATGCTTTCTGCAAGAGGTATAGAAGCTGGTGCACGAGTTGATTTATCACTAAAGAAAAATTTCTTCGGAATTAAAGTAGAAATTAGCGCCTATGTAGAAGTTGGTGGATTCATCAGTTTTGAGCGATTCCAATTAGGAGGTTATATTGCCTTTGGAGGAACAATTTCAATTAGTGTATGGAAAATTGTTGGGTTCCGAGTAAGTCTCGATGCAATTCTTTCTGCGGAAGCGGCAAAACCATTCTTACTATTCGCACAAATTCGTGTTCGAGTATGTATTAGAATCATCGTGAAAATCTGTAAAACATTTAAAGTTAAACTTAAATGGGAGAAAAATAAGCAGGTTGACAGAACGCCAATTCCAGCATTATCTGATGGAAGTAATCCAAACTATCCAGACAGAACGCGAGAAGCAGTACAAGGTGTTCACATGATGACGAATGAAACATTTGAGTTAAACTACTTCCCGAATGTTCCAAGCGCAAACAGTATTGACAAAGTAATTCCTTTAGATACATACATTGACTTCAAAGCAATGAAAGGATTAGTGCCTGGAGCAGTGTCCAATAAAATTGGAGGACACACTGGAGGAGCAAATAACTTCATAGATTTAATTCCGCCAAACAAAGTTGTTCGTGGAGGACATGAATTGCGTCAAGTAAAACACAAATATTCTATTGAAAATATAGAAATAAAAATGTGGAACGGAAGTTCGTGGCAAGATTATCATCCATTTGAAGCAGTTGTGCCAGCAGCAGAAAGAGATAGCGTAGATCATTTACGTATTGGATATTGGCAACGAAATGGAGATCAGTATGATGCTATCAGATTGTTAGCTACCAATCCATTCTCATACATGGAAGCAGGTGAACCAGGATGGTTTATTCCAGAAGAATATGGAATTACACCTTCTGAATTATACTGTGTAACAACTCAAGAAACAGGAGATTGTTCCGACTTCTTATTAAAACCATTAGGCGCTAAATATTACAGACCAAATGGTTATGTAGGTCACTACATTGATGGCGCATACTATTCTATTGAAGAAGGTGGAGGCGATTTTGAAAAAACAGTATATGTTTTAAATACACAATGGACAATTCCATTGTCTGATAGTAATGGTGAATATGACGAAGCTTATTTTGATAGAATCAGACTCAGAAAGAACGGAAGCAATACTTTTCCAAACATAGGAGTAAATGTAAATATCTACACGCAAGAAAATGGAGTTGCTACAAACTTAACTGAAATCTCTCAACAATATTTAACAGGAATCAATACAATTCTTAGTGATAATGGCGGAGAAGAAATCAATGATTTAAAAATTAAAAAAGTAACAGTCGTAGATGGAAACTTAGTTGTTGATGTTCAGGTAGAATCAGACGTTCCGTTCCCAAGTCCAGACTCAGATGTTATGTTTTTCTCTAACCTGTATTTAGCTCGAACACGATCAAGCGGAGGCGGAAACTCTGTACAAGGCTCAGTAAGTCTAAGTTCAAAAATTGTTCTAACAGAAACAGATGATTCCGGACCAGCAGGTTGCATGGAAGTAACAGATGTAGAAAACAATCATGATTATCAACAGTCATTACAATTTAGTAATGCAGATAGGTTAATCATTATTCTGCCTGAAGCGTCTGTAACCACAGATTTAAAGTTAACAACATATGCGGAAGGAGTAACGATTCGCTACTATAAAACAATACTAAGCGATACAAATAGTACGCCGCAATATGAAGAAATTCACGAAGTATATAAAACAAAAGCAGAACTCAACAGTGTGGTTTCATATACAAACGAAGATGAATTAACTTCAAAAATTACGGTAACACCAAAATCAGCAAATGCAGATCTTATTCGAGAAGTTCGTGAACAAATTGCTGAATTGCAGGAAGCTACGTATGATAGTGAAACAGGGCAAATTATTCCACTAACACAAGCGCAGCAAGCTCAATTATTAGCGTTACAAGCAGAGTTAGCTCGATTGGAAGCAGAAGGTTGTTCTATAACAACACAATCTACACCAAAAAAGCGAATCATAGCTCAGATTTACAACGAAATTGACAATGATGGAATTGATGAATATCGTTTCAGAGTATTCAATGAAGAATGTGAAATCGTATTGAGTAGTAGTACTCGTTATGAGTCTAAAGAAGCCGCTATTAGTGAATTAAAAACTTCAGTAAAAGCAATTCTAGAAGATACAGAAAGTATTCAAGTGAAAGAATCTGTTGACAGAAGATATTACTTCAATATCATTAATAGTAAAGGAGAAGTAATTGCAAGACGTATTGAATACTTCGGTACAGAAAAGCAATGTAAGAATGAAATCAAAGCGTTGAAATTATTACTAAGTACAAGTACTATGGAAATTGGTGAAGAAGGTTGTGGAACAACAAAAAAACGTTCAACAATACTAACTGCAACTGAAGCTGCGACATTAATTGAGAATCCTGAATGTAAAAAAGATAAAGTACTTTGTAATTTCTATGAAGCATTAAAATCTGAATTATTCGCGTGCATCAATTACAGAGCAAAACGCCCATTTGAAGACAATTGGAATTGTTTCTTAAAAATGGTTGAAAATATCAGGAATTTCGATCGTGAAAACCCTCAATATCAATTATTAAAAATACTTGGTGCTGATATTGATAGACTACTTAAATATCCAGAAACTACACGATTACCATTATTAGAAACTGCTGAGAAGTATGCAAGTACAATCTTAGACAAGATATTCGAACTTGGAGACTGTGGTTGTGATGGAAATGGAGATTGTAACAAAGATGAAAAGTTATGTAGCTTTCAAGAAATGTTGAAAAGAGAATTGTTTGCATGTATCAACTATAATGCAAGAGATTTATTCTTTGATAATTGGGATTGCTTCTTAAAAATGGTTGATAACATTCAGCATTTCGACGCAGATAATCCTCAATATAGATTATTACAAGCTTTAGGAGCTGATATCGATAGATTAATTAGATATCCGCAAGTAGCAAGACCGCCAATATTAGATACGGCAATAAACTATGCAAACACAATCTTAGACAAAATGTATGAGTTAGGTGATTGTGATTGCTCAGGTTCTGGTTCTGGCGATTGTGAAAAAGATCCAATAATCTGTGAAGCATATGATGAATTGGTGCGTATTTTTAACGAATGTTTTGTTCCTATTGAAACAAGTGAACAAGTAGATGCAAGCCTAGATTGTTTCCAAGAATTTAGAGGAATAATTAAACAATTGTCAAATACTGAAGGTGTTGTTTTGCCTCTAAGTGTTAATGAAGAATACAACAATTATGTTCGAATCTATCTCCTAATAAGAGATTTAGTTGGACATCATGAACAGATCTTACGATTCAGAGATTTAAAGAATTCTGCAATTCGCTTAATGGAACTCATCGAAGAAGCAGGAAACTGTGACTGTAATGATGGAGGACCTATTGAAGAACCACATATTTGTAACACATCGATACAAGAAGTATGCTGGTTATCTGTTGAAAAATTTGAGTACAACGAAACTATTCCTGGTTTAGATGCTATCGAGCAAGAACAGGAAGACATGGAGGAAGCAGTACAACGTACAGCACAACCAATTTGGAGACCAAACTCAAAATTCTATGTGCGTTATCAATTAAAAGATGAAGTAGATAATGGTGAGAATGAAAAATTATTCGATTACTACTACGGATTCAAAACGGCTGGTCCAATTGGACATTTCCACAATGCAGATGGCGTAACTTACGGTAATGAATATGATGGGGCAAACAACATTAAAAACCGTGCAGATGCCAATGGAAACCTAACAGAAACAGGAAATCTTACGAATCCTGATTCATATCCATTAACATCATTACGTCAATACATTGATTATGACAGATCGTATCCAAATGCAGATGGTAGTTTATTACAAGCAAAACCAGTATTCTACGGACAAGAACAATGTAGAATAACACTGTACTTTACAAAACCATTAACGTATCATATGTTGCGTAGTTGGGAATCGTACTTAGGAGCACCAGAATTGACAGGTTCAATGCATATTGCCATCAAAGATCCAGTAAGTAATGTAGTAATTCCTTATCCATTACCAATTGACTATGATGAAGAAACTGTACCATTACCAGAAGGAAATGGAGAAGGTGGCGTACCATGGATAAACGATGACGATCCAAGAATTCCATTGAATATCAGAATGCTCAACAATTTCATTAACTATATCAATGAAAATGATGATGCTATTCAATGTACATTCACCATAGGAAATGCAATCAAACCTCAGAGTTATGCATACTCAGTAACACTGACAAATCTGAAGCCACAAAAACTATATACAGCATTAATATACAATGCTTTTGAAACTGCAAGTAATGATATAGTATCTAGCGAACAAGTACACAATTACGTGTTCCAAACGTCTCGCTATAAAAACTTCGGAGAACAAGTAAACAGTTACACATTAGTGGATGAAAACGATACTGACAACACAAGACAAGCAGTATTTAATGTCGCACTTCCAGAAGTGACTTCAGACAATATTGCAACAGCTTACAATATCGTAGTTGGAAACAATGATACGGACAGTGATGCTATTGAAACACAATATTTAGATGTATTCGATAGAGTATTAGAAGGTGTATTAGGAATGACTCCATTAGACCCACCAACAAATACTGAATTCAATAAAATTCTAGATAATGATGGAAATATAATTGCAATGCTCATCCGAAACCCAGAACCTTTCAACATTCCAAAAATCCCGATTGAGAAAATCAACGGAACAGAGGAAATCTTTGAAGAAAATAGTACGGACGGACAAAGAGGTGCAATACGTGTAATCAATACAGCAAACGATCAAGATGATCCTGCATACAAAGTATTGTACTCAAAAGACTATTCGCAAGCATTAATCATGCATCAAAGTCAACAAATCACAGCAACGAATCTAAGTTTTAGATTCAGATACTTGATTTGGAACGGAAGCGAATACGTAATAGATGATACTGTACGCGTAGACGATATCACGATCGCATAAACAATTAATAAAAAAGAACTTGATAGTTAAAAAAAATATCAAATGGCACTAGAAAATAATTTTTTTGTAAAAAATATAAACTTGGCTTACTGCAAACCATACTTGCATCACAACGGTTTTATTTACTGTATTTATTACAGAGCAAACTCAAACGTTGTACGAAATATTCCTGCAAAGGTGGTTAAGATTGATACTAATTATAATCTAATCTGGGCAAAGCAAATAGATAACTTACACTTCATAAATCAAATCATTCCGGGAACCACAGGAAATCTAATTATTTACGGTGGGCGTTATGGAGAGACTGATAATACACCGAAAGCAGTAGCACTAAAAATGAGCGATGCAGGTGTAATACGATGGAGTAAAGAGTATGATGTTGAAACTGATAATTATACAGATTTCAATGTAGATAGAACAATGATTCAAGGAATTTCATCCAATCGTTATGTCTTCATAGCGCGTCAAGCTGTCTGTATCATCAATGATAACGGAACTATGCTAAGAAGCGTGAATATGGGATACATAGAACCAAACAACTTTAATGTATTCTCAGGGATGACTGTTCATAATGACAGAATATTTCTGGCAGGAACGGGACGATTCACAGGATTTACATTTGCAATCACCGAACTAAATACAAACTTAGAAATTGTAAATAGAGATCGATATAGAAACCTGTCACCAATACAAACTGGTGGTGGCGTAGGACATTATCATGTCTATCCGAAAGATGATTTGTTATTCGTTTCGTATTCTCCAAACGGAAGACGTTTATTGAGTTCATTAACTCTAAATGGAAGTTTAGAGTCTCAAAAAACAGTATTAGTAGAAGGTCTTGGAGCAAACAGTAGTAGTCAAAGTAACAAGTTGGAATTTACGAATTCCAACTTTTACTTCAACCATAAAGAGTTTAGCTCTTCAATAACGAACTATTACAAATTTGATTTCAACTTAAACTGTCTTTGGACAAAAAGAAATTCAATCGCAATCAATGCAGAACAATTTCAAGCATTTGACAATTTCATCTTCTTACAAGAAGGAAACAGAAATATCATAAAAACAGATGCTGAACTAGAAGGAAACGACTGTGTAGAAGCTTTTGAGCAAGTTGCAAATCCAACGATTAATGAAATCAATATTGAGAAGCAACCAATCAACGATGTGCGAGCATCTGTAACTCAAGTAAGTACTACAGATCTTGGATTAGTGGCTGCTGTTTACAATCCCAATATTGTTCAAATATGTCCAACATTAGACATTGAGCAAAGTACAATTACAGCAAATCCAAATGCAATTCCAGCTGATGGTGATAGTACTTCTACTGTTACAGTACAACTAAAAGATGCAAATGGAAGTAACATAACTTCTGGAGGAGAAATCGTAATTATTTCAACTTCCGCAGGAGCTGTAGGCGCAACTATAGATAATAATGATGGTACATATACGGCTGTATTACAATCGACAAACGTAGAAGAAGCGGCAACACTTAGTTTTACTGTAAACGGAACACAAGCTCCGCAAACAGCACCAGTTGAATTCTACATTTCGAGTGATTGTTATTTTACAAGCTCATTCCGTACCAATGGATTAGCAGATGTAAATACGAGCGTTTGTAGCATTGGGGCAAACAATATCTTAACTGTTGGAAGTAATGGAACATACGGAATTGTAACACTATTCAATGCAAACAGTAGTGTAGTCTGGAGCAAGCAATTAGCTATACAAGGAAGAAAAGTATCTTTAACTTCTGTGGTTACTTGTAATGATGGACAAAGTGCTTTAGTACTTGGAAACTATGGTACGGGAGCTACAAACAGAGTGCATCTTGTCTTATTCAGAATTAATGCACAAGGAACAATTTTGTGGTCAAAAATTCTATACTCTACCAATACACGTTTTGGTACAGGAATTAGAAAACTGAATGAAACGAATGGTGGACAAAAATACCTTGTAACCGCTTGGTATAATGAAGTAGCCTTGCAAGATGATATGGAATTATACAAACTAGATGAAAATGGAAACATTAGCGCATCAAGAAAAGTAGCAGGGATATCAGACGAGCAAATCATGGAAGTAGTAACAACACCATTTGGTTTCTCTATCTTAGGATCTGCAACAACTCCAGCCGGACAAACAGTACGTCATGGAATTGTACTTTCATTCAGAGACAACTTAAGTTTAAACTGGGGAAAACGTCTCGGAGATGGTACTTTGTTGTACACAACTGGAGCAATTTCCATAACAAGTCCTTTAGAAACTTATATCCTTGCTGGTATTCAAGATAATAGTAATAAGCTATATCTTACTTACTTTAACAGTTCGTCAAATTCATCGTCTGTAAAAACAACAAATTTAGGGAATGCAGGAGATAAACTCAGTACAAATACTAGGCTTGTAAGAGGTGCTGGAAATACTTTTTACTGTGTTGCTAACTACGCAACAGATCGTGCAAGTGAAGTGATTAAGTTTGACTTTGAACTGAATGAAATTTGGAGACAAAAACTTGATTTTGGTAGTAAAAATGGAATAAACCAACTTGTAAATGATGCAAATCAACAATTATTATTAGTGGGTTCTGTTTCAGGAACTGACTCAGCTTACCTAGCCAAAACGAATCTTGAGTTGAAAAACTGTATCTCAGAAGCGATTACTACAACGCCATATACGCATACGTCATTTACAACCGACACTTTTGCCCCAACTATTGCAGAGTTAGCGTATACTGAAGAAAATGTAGCAATTGCAGTATCTGATATCGCTTTAGAGCGCACAGACTATTGTAGTGAAAACTGTGGTACAACTTCAATTCCAATTACTGAACATACAGCAATTCAATCGCCAAACTTTTACATACAAGCGGCTGGATCTACTGGAAATGATGGAAGTGTAGAAGGAATTCACACACGTTGGGTTTTCTCTGGTGCATTAGGAGAAAAACATTTGCCAAAAGGAAATTATGCCAATACATCTGTTAACTTCAATAAGCAAGATGATTTTGTTCGTGTATACAGAACTCCATATGCGAAAGTGTCGAAAACAATCGATCTAACGCAGGCACCAAATATTGTTGATGACGCCAATGGTTTATGGATTTATAGAGTAGATGAAAAAGACTTTCATGTATACTTCAGAAATCAAGCAAAATACACACAAGTTCGTTCAGCAATCAATCCAGTGACAAACGCGCAAGGATTCATGCAAAGTTATGGTAGTGAGTTGGTTGAGGTAGAAAGTAAACGACACTTATTTTTTGCTGTAGAAGCAACTGTAAGTTCGTCAGCTTCTAACAGTTCATTACAAACAGAAACACTTTCAGTTTCTACAAACACATTAATTGCACTCAAAAAAGCGACAAACAGAAAAACATTCTCGGGTAATACATTGCAAAACGTCCGATTATTATGTGAAAATGGTCGTTCATTCCGAAGTATCGGAACCAATACATATCTGACGAAAGTTCGTGTTGAATTATATGGTGACTTTATTGAAAATGCTAATGAAAACCAAGCATGGACAGCCATGGGAAGTTATGCGTTAACTTTAGAAGATGGAGTAGCATTACAACAATTAGAACCAACTGCGGGAATTGTAAATGCAAAATGGCCGCGATTCAATGATGATGCTACCGTAAATATTGACAACTATGTAGATAAGTGGAATGTTGTAGAACCAGATATATACGATAGAAACTTAAAACAAGTTGTTGAGCAGTATATCACATTAAGTGATGATGCAAACAATCCAAAAGCAATTGAAGAAATTCCTGTAGATGAAAACATTGTTGTAGAAGGTGAAGATGACGTGATGGAAATCTCTAACTTAGACATGCTAAACATTGCTTCATATGACTATCATATGGCACGTATGTTAGGATTAGGATTCTTAGATGTAGCTTCACAAGTACAACAAGGCGAGTTTGTATACATTGCAGAATATGTTACGTTTGGTGACTTAGAAGACGGACAAGGCGCAAGAGAAGTACAACACTTAAGTATGAGTTTGCCAACGGCAACTTCAGATGAGCGTTTGCCTTTACCGATTTCATTAGAACCAATTGTACCAGGAGCATTCTTTGGAACAGAAACTAGTGAGCCTTCTAGTATTACAGATGATGATGGATATACACATGATGGTAAAAAACGTTATGTAACACTATACGCAGAGGAAATTCCAGAAGATGTATACAATCCACCATTCTATGTAACAAATTCAGAATTTGAAGCAAAAGAATACACAATTCCTATTTATGCTGGGTTAGAATATAGAAAGCGACCAGAAACACAAGTATTACCAGGTCCTTGGGAAAAACCAGAAATCTCGCACGACAAACGTTACTTGCATATTGACTCAACAGTTTCCAATGCATCACAACGTTACGAAGCATTTCCAATTACATTGCCAGAAGTAGGTCAGCCAATATTTGTACACAAGCAAATTGTAAGTGGTAGACATTACTATGGTTCATACGGAATTAACTGGTTCTCAAGAGCAACATCGAGTCTAACGGAAGTTTCTATTGTAACGGAAATGAAGCCCGTAAATCCATTATTGCCGCCATCAAACATTCAACCGCTTCTAGTGCAAAAAGAACAACCATTGTTGTTAACATCACAAGAAGAGCAAGATCGTTATGACGCAATTATTGATGATCATGGACAAAACGCCGATCAAACATTGGTAAGAATTTCATTCGATTACCATTCGTATCAAGAACTAGTTGATTATGCTGTTCCAACGGATTCAGTCATTACAGATTCAGAATTAGTTACAGATACAACTTCTATTTTTGACGATGATGATGAAATCTTTGCTGAAGATGTTGATATCTTTTTCAGAAATGAAATTCCTAACAATATTTCAGGACAAGTCATTAATGTTGAAGACGATCCAACAAATAATTTAGTATCTATCATTACGGTTGATGAATACTATTTATCGAGTGTTGATCAAACATTAACGCCAGATATTCCAAACGGACTAGAGCAAAACTATGCCGGAGGAGTATTTGTATTAGGAGAGCAACAACATATCATTCATGAAGTTGTACAAACCTCAGGATATCCACAATTTAAAGTGTACAAAAAAGAAATTAGCGATGCTTTAGTTGATGATGTTCCTTCGCCAGATGCAGATAGTTTACAAGCAATTGAAATTACAGGAGATGGTATTTTCCTTGCTATTGAAAACATGCAAACTCCGGCGAGTTGGGGAACGCCAAATCCACAACCATTACAAGTAACAGTAAATCAGTTCGATCAAATTCACCGTGAAGTTGTTATGGTTGAAGGAGATAATGGAGAACTGGAACGTCACTTAGAAAAAACACGTGGAATTTGGTCCGATCCTACAAATAATCATACTACGATTACGGAAGTAGACGAAGTAATAGATTTAGATACTAATGGAAATCCAATTATGGGACACAAAGGAATGTACAATATTACATTCCACGGAATTGTACTCGATCAACATGTTCAATACAGTGAAAACAGTGATTCGGTAGAATGGTATAGAGGAATTGTTCGTATACATACCACAGACAATCCAAATGGAAAACGTAAAGTATTAAAAGTTGCTAAAATCTTAAACATTAAAAATGTAGGCGATACTACAGAAAGTGATGTGCAAGTATTAGCTTTTGATCCAATATTTTCTGAGGATGCGTCTTACGATCCAATTCAAATAGGAACAAATGTTTCAGTGAATTTCTATCCAGGATATAAAGTATACTTGTATGAAAATCAAACTTACGGATTAACAGAAGTAAACTTGTTACCAGGAGATGATGAAGAAGTTCGTAACTCTATTGTTGGTTTGCGTAGTCATGATACAAACAATCCGTATTATTCAAGCATTAGTATTCCGAAAATCATGTTTGCACAAAAAATTGTGGAAGCAAAACAGCCTGAACAACCTGATGGAGCAAAATATGCAACACGACCAGATTTCTTTGGACGTTCAACATATACGTTGACTACAAAATACGCACACAAACCACATGGTGTATTATTTTACAGAACCAATGACGAAGCCATTTTAAATGCGCTTTACGAAAAAGAAACAGTTCGTGAAATCAGATCAGAGTTGAAAGCTTTAGGAGGAAGTGATGAAGATTATTTCGCAAACCGTTGGGAAAACTTCTTGGACTTTACAACACTAAGTTCAGAAGGCGATTACAGAACGTATCCGCCAGTAGCTGTAGATCCTGATAATAACTATAAATTTCCAAATCCTGATAAAGTAGCTTTATTTGAATGGGCAAACGATATCATTGAACGCATCAACAGTAATACGGCATTTCCGCCAGCACAAACGGTAACGCCATTTGTAGCTGATCCAAATGCCACAGATACAGATGTTGGAAATGTAGCAGTCGGAGATCCACGCTTACTAGGCTTCATAAGAGGAGTTATTTACAATGCATTTGTACCACTAACAAAAGTGCCAGTTGTATACGCATACATTAATGGTTCAAATTACAAGCCAATAAATAAAAAACAAGTGTTGCGTGATGAAAATGGTAGTGTATTATTACCAACAGATCCAGCATTTGAAATGGCTCCGATGATGAAAGTTACAAGTTCAAGTCCACATACCACACAATTTACAGACTTTAACTTAGACGGAACATCAAACAACATTTACTTCTATGCAGCACGTGAATTAAGTTCACAAATGAAATTAGGTGAATTTAGTGACGCATTAGGACCAATTAAATTAGTTCAATCAAATGCACCAGAAGCGCCAGAAGTAAAAAGAATTATGCCTGTTTTAGAAGATCAAGCACAAGGAATTGAGCCAAAAATTCAGTTAGAAATCAATGCATATCCAGAAATTCAGAAAATCAAAAAAGTAAACATTTACAGAGCGTTCAACAAATTAGATGCGCAATCAATTCGTACAATGACATTGGTAGATTCTGTAGATGTAGAAACTGCAGGATTGGAAGGAAATGAATTATGGACAGTATATGACAACTTTACTGACTTAGACGAAATTCCATACGGAGACGGATTGTTTTATCGTGTAACAGTTTCAAGACGCATTGAATACTCAGAAGCAGATTATGGTACAAATACACCAGACATCATTACTGAGTACGCACCTTCACAAGCTTCAAAAATTGTAGCAAGTATGATGGTTGAAGTGGCAAATCCGCCAGCACCAACTATGAAATACATTGCTGAACCAATTGCAGCAAACGGAGATGTAAATGAAATTGCTTTACAATGGGAGAAAACATGCTATAAAGGAAAATACATTGTGTATAAAATGAATACACAAGGTAATTGGGAAAAAATTCATGAAATAACAACGAATGAAACAGACATTTTTGTCTTGTTAGCCGATACAACACTGCAAGATGGTACGTTGGCAACACAAGATGATAATGGAAACCCAATATATCATCACTTTAAAGTTGTGGCGCAAAACACATCAGGAATGTTGAGCACAGAAGATAATATCATGACACTTCCAAATGAAGACAATTGGATTGACATTGGAGGAATTGGAGATATGGTTATCGGAACCACATTCACAGTAAGATAAATCACAAAAAATACACACAAATAAAAAAATAGATCATGGCAGAAAAAAATAGAACAGAGCTAAAATCATATTTTGAAACAGGAGATCGTCCAACGCAAGATGAATTTGTAGATCTCGTTGACAGTGCAGTCAATAAAGGACAAGACAAAGCAAGCTTAGCAGAAGCATTGACTACAAATGATACTAAATACATTACGCCAAAAACGGCAAATCATATCGTAGATAATGCGGTACCAAACGCTACTACTACTGTAAAAGGTAAAGTAGAATTGGCAACCTTAGCAGAAGTTACTACTGGCACAGATAGTGCCAGGGCAGTAACGCCAGCAGGAGCAAAGCGTGCAGCAGAAGTACATGCGCCAGTAACAAGTGTTAATGGGCAAACGGGAGCTGTAACTGTTGTGACAAGCGGAAGCGATTCTGGATGGCAAAATGCATTATTACAAAACGGTATTCAAAACTACTCTATAGGTAGTTATGGAAATGCTAAATATCGTAAAAAAGATGGTGTAGTATACATTGAAGGCTTGGTGCGAAATGGAACACCAACAGGAAGTCAAACACAAATATTTACATTACCTGTTGGATATAGACCTAGCACACGATTAATATTAAGTACAATTGTGTCAGGGAATGTGATGAGAAGAATTGATATTTCACAAACTGGACAAGTGATATGTTATGACTACAATACTACATGGACTAGTATTGCTGGACTTACATTTTTAGCAGTCTAAAAAATAATTTAATGAAAAAGAGCGGCATAGGATTTATAATCTATGCCGCTTTTTAATTTCCTTTTTAGAAAAATCTTGATATATTTTTAAGGTTGCAATCTATAGTAAAATTGAATGTCACCTGTATTGTATAATGATCCGCTACCTGTTGCTGGATCACAATATTGTATAACAGATTCTCCTAATTTATCATCACTGTTTTTAAGTGGAATACTTACTGATGAATTAATATTTAAAGGTCCCTTTTTAAAAGTTACACTTAAGTTAAAAGTTCCCCATTGTCCTGGATCTTCCTCATACCAGAAAATTTTAATTTGTTCTCCATGAGTACAGTAATCCCAATTAAAGGTTTCCCAATTCGTAGTTACCCATTTTGTATATTTACATTTACCTCGCCAATTAGCTTTTCTTAAACTACTTTTGCTAAATGTTCCTGCTTTAGTGATCGTTGATGATACTACTGAATTTGTTAAATTATCGTAATAGCTGTAGATTATTTTAGCTCTCATTTCTCGTTTTCCTTCAAACAATTCTCCTGTCTTTTTAAATGCAGTACATCCTGTGAACTTAAATTTATAAATTTCATCTTTTTTATCAATTTGTGTTCTGTGACAATTTGGAACCACACAATCTGGTTCTGGACAACCATTATTTGATGCAGGTCCTGCTTCATTAGGACAATCATCGTCAGCATCTGGAATTCCATCTCCATCGCTATCAGTAGGACCACCACCATTATCACAGTCGCCTAAACAAATACATCTATACAATTCATTTAACTCTAGTACTTTGACAATTAAAAATTGATTATTGTTTATTACTGCAGTCGTAAATAACTGTACTATTGTTTGAAGTAGCATATCACATGGGTCAACAGAACCAAATAATAAATTATTAATGCCTTGACCTCCAATTGTTTGGAAAGAATCTCTTCTTACTAAGGCAATTCTTTCATTTTCTTTAATACCTAATAATACTTTGTCTTCCGGGTACTCACTAACTAAATATTGCATACCTTCTTCATTGAAAGCAGTATAAGATTCAACTTCAGTATCATCTAACTCGGCAGATTGAACTCCAACACTTACTGGCATTGAATATAACTCTGGAGTTTCAAAATACAATTCATCAACATAAATTGTAAGTTTTGGATCTGCTCTTATAACTTCTTCGGAAAAGAAATTTTCAGAAATTCCTTGTTCAAATTCTATACCTTGTGATGCTTCCAGTAAAATTTGATGAAAAGGAACACCTTCTATAGCTTGATCTTTCACCATAAGATACATAATTTCATAATCACCATTAAATTGGTTAGAAGCCTCTTCATAGATGTAGTTTTTTACATTTTCATTGTTTCTGATGGCCACCGCAAGCGTTTTTGCAAATATTGTTCTTGCTTGAGTTTTAGAAAATTCTGATCCTAAGTTAGCGTATACTAACTCTCTAGATTCTGTTCGTACATTTTTTTGAATAGCACTATCATTAGTGTCTGTAGTTACTATATCATCATTATTACAGGAAATATGAAAAATTGCTATCAAAAGAAATATTCCCCACTTTAAAATTTTAGTTTTCATGATTAAAATTGGTTTTAAATAAGCCTACTCTATTAAAGGTTTTTCAGCTTCTACCTTAATGACTGTTGCAACGAAATCATAGTGCTAAATAATGACGTTATTTCCTGTTTCCAAAGCAGTTATTAGTGACATTTATAAATATCACGCGACAATTTTGTAAATATCATATTACTTAATTTTAAGAAAAATCTTATAGTAAAAATTTACTATGATTTTATTGCTCAACAAGACATTTTATAAAGTTGTTTTTATATTTAAATAGTAAGTAGTTTGATTTTTACTTTGCTGATAGTGAGTTGTTTGTAGTGTTTGGGGGCGAAGGTGAATATATTGATAGTTTGAAGCAAAACGGAACATCAACTAGAAGTAAATAGATAAGTTTTGTTCTCATCAAACCATAAATTGGTTGATTGAATTATGCAAAAGATTATCAAACTAGGGAATAAAGTGAGAAGAATTATCGTAGTAGCAACAGGTGAAGCATGACATTATAATTATAGTACATTTTGAACTAATATCTCAAAGTATAGAATATAAAAAAGCGGCATAGAATTTATATCTATGCCGCTTTTTAATTTCATAAAAAGGAATATTAATTCTTCTTTCTTGTTTCTACAATTACAACACCATTTTTTCCTTTATCACCATACTTTCCGATTGCAGAATCTCCTTTTAGAACATGTACAGTTTTAATTTTTTTTGGATCTAAGTTTACAAACTTATCATTAGAAACTTCTTTTCCATCTACAATAAACAAAGGTTTTTCTTCAGTATCAGAACTTACTACTTCAATTTTACTTTCTGTGTTTTTTATAATTCTATACTTTCTTTCGCTCTTTTTTCCTCCATTATCATCATCAGAACTGAAACTATATACAACTGTATTTCCATTTCCTTCCCCTTTTTTGATTTCAATCTCTTCTTCAATAATTTCATCTGGAGATAATTTTTTACCGTTTACGATGATCACTTCTTTTCCGTCTTCTTGCTTGATATTAATCGTTTTAACATCATCTTTTTGAATCCAGGTATTTACTTTAGCGTTTCCATTTTTATTTGTTTTAATAATGATTTTTCTATCTTCTTCTTCATCTTCAATAAATTCGGTATCTACCTTAAAGGTGTAACTTCCTTTTGCCAGACTTTCAAATGCTTTTGATTTAATGAATAACTCATCGTTGCGTTTTCCTAGCTGAATTTCAGAAATTGCCTTATCGTTTGAATTCTCAAATTTTCCATTAGCAGCTTCTTTATTTTTAGCGGTCAATGCTAATGAAATACTACTAATTTCTCCTTTTGAGTTAAAATCGACATTACTGTACTTAAACTTGATATCTTGTGATGAAAATAGCTTCTTGTAGGCTTTTAACTCTTCAATAGTAGTATTTTTTGTAATTACAACAACCAAGTCGCCAGCAACTTCATTTGATGTAAAAACCATTTCTTTTTCAGAAGTTGGAGTAGTGGTGATTTCCTTTGCAATCACTTCTGTATTAAAAAGAAAGACAAAAGCAGTAAGCATTGGGAAAATTAAAATTTGTTTCCATCTATTCAGATGTTTGGATTGTGTTTTTTGTAACATAACGATTCGTTTTTTGATTAATGAATTATAAAAATTATTAGTTAAAGCTGGACAATACGTATGTCCAGAAACCTTCAACAATGTAAGTTGATATTCTTTCTTTGAAGGAGTTTGTTTGATAGCTGCATGATCCGCCAAAAACTCTAAATTTTGTAACATGAATTTTTTATAAATCCAGGCAAACGGATTAAACCACATGAAAATACAATACAATTTAGCTACAAAAACATCTAAAGAATGTAACTGTCTACTATGCGCTTGTTCGTGTTTTAAAATTGCAGTTAACTCTGATTCTGAGTACAACTCCGGATTGTAAACGATGTAATTAAAAAATGAAAAAGGTGAAAAGGGAGAAGTTGTCTCAATATATATAAATTGCTTATCTCTTCGAGAAACCTTTGAAGTCCATAATAATTTAAATAAGGAAAAAAGTTCGATCAAAAACTTACAAAAGAAAAACAAGACGCCAATTATATAGGTGTAGAATAAAATACTTGCCCAAGAAATAGAAGTTTCTTGTATTACGTTAGCACCAGTAAACTCAAAAGTTCCATTAGTGTTACTAATAATAGCAGGGATTTCGATATACTTCGTAATCACCAAAAACGGTAATGCCAAAGACACAATCATTCCACTTAACAAGAAAAAACGATTTTCAGTAAAAAAAGTTTCTTTTCCTAACACTAAAAAATACAAGCCCAGAAACAATACTAAAATCCCTGAACTTTTTGCGAAAAATATCATTAATTCATTCATGACTGTTCTTTTTCAATAAGGTTAATAATCTCTTTCAAATCTTCAACACTAATCTTTTCTTCCTTCGCAAAAAATGAAATTACATTCTTGTATGAATCATTAAAATAATGTTGAATCGCAGAAGCCATGTACTTTTTACGATACGCTTCTTTAGTTACCACAGGATAATATTGATGCGTATTTCCATAAGCATTATGGCTAACATATCCTTTCTCTTCCAGGTTTCTAACAATGGTAGATAAAGTATTATAGTGAGGTTTCTTCGTTTTAATTTCTGCTATCACATCTTTTACAAAAGCTTTTTCAAGCTTCCAGATGATATGCATGATTTCTTCTTCCTTATTTGTGAGTTTTTGCATGAGTCAATACAAATTAATGTGAACTTATTTTTTAATACACAACAAATATAAACTAAAAAAACAGTTATACAACTATAAAAATAGTTAGATAACGAATTTTATAGTTTATTTAACATGTAAAAGGAAATAGTATCTTCGCAAAAAAAAATATTTTCAATGGAAAACATAGCTTATGTAATTATTGGGTTAGTACTACTTGTTGCTGGTGGAGAATTTCTAGTAAGAGCATCTGTAGGATTATCTTTTAAACTAAACATATCTAAAATGGTCATTGGACTTACGGTAGTTTCATTTGCAACGTCTGCACCTGAATTACTGGTAAGTATAAACGCTGCTTTTAATGAATCGCCAGCAATTGCAATCAATAATGTTATAGGTTCTAATATTGCGAATATTGGTTTAGTACTAGGAATTACAGCTATTATAGGACCCATAGCTGTCAACAATACCTTTTACAAGTTGACTTGGCCAGCATTGATGATATTTTCACTACTAATCTATTATTTTTTATGGAATGATAGTATGTTAACACGTTTAGAAGGCGCAATATTGCTTACAGGTTTAATTGCGTTTTTGGTAATACTTATTCGCTCCGCAAGAAAAAATAAAGATGAAGTTGATATAGAAGAAGTAGATGAAGCAGCAGCAACAATTTCATATATTAAAATATTTATGTGGTTGCTTGTAGGTGCAGTAGGCCTGTATTTTGGATCGGAGTTTCTAGTAGAAGGAGCTAAAAACATCGCAGAAGAAATGCAAATCAAGCAAAGTGTTATTGCAATTACGATGATTGCTATTGGGACCAGTGTGCCAGAATTAGCTGCTTCCGTCATAGCGGCAATTAAAAAAGAAAAAGCAATCTCTTTAGGAAACTTAATAGGTTCAAATATTTTTAATATCGCATCCGTATTAGGTTTAACGTCAATTATTACGCAAATTCCAGTTAAAGAAGCTTTAATTATTAATAGAGATATTCTCTGGATGTTAGGATTTGCCTTTGTGTTATTTCCTCTTGCTTTTGTGCCCAAAAAGTTTGGAATAGAACGTTATGAAGGTGTTTTACTCTTTTTGGCATACATCACCTTTATCTATCTAGTTTTTTAAATACTAATTTTATCAAAAAACATACAAACAAAAAAATAGCTTACGAAAAACCGTAAGCTATTTTTATATGTCATAACCTATATAATTAATATCCAGCAGATTTAACTGTCTTGATAATTCTTCCTGCAATCTTGTATGGATCACCATTAGAAGCTGGTCTTCTGTCTTCTAACCAACCTTTCCATCCTTTTTCCACAGTAATAATTGGAATACGGATAGAAGCACCACGATCTGAAATTCCGTAGCTAAAGTCATTAATTGAAGCAGTTTCGTGATCTCCTGTTAAACGTTGGTCGTTAAACTCTCCGTACACAGCAATATGTTCTTTAACAACTGGTCTGAAAGCTTCACAGATTTTTTCGTAAACTTCTTGACTTCCACAAGTTCTTAAAGTAGTGTTTGAGAAGTTTGCGTGCATACCAGAACCATTCCAGTCCATATCTTTCCCTAAAGGTTTTGGGTGATATTCAATATAGTATCCGTACTTTTCTGTTAAACGATCTAATAAATAACGAGCCACCCAAATTTCATCTCCAGCTTTCTTAGCACCTTTTGCAAACAATTGGAATTCCCACTGTCCAGAAGCAACTTCTTGGTTAATTCCTTCAAAGTTCAATCCAGCATCAATACATAAATCAGCATGCTCTTCTACTAAATCTCTACCGTGAGTATTTTTTCCACCAACAGAACAATAGTACATTCCTTGTGGCGCAGGATATCCACCAATTGGGAAACCTAAAGGTAACTGTGTTTTAGAATCCATGATGAAATATTCTTGCTCAAATCCAAACCAGAAGTCATTGTCTTCATCTTCAATTGTAGCTCTACCGTTAGAAACGTGTGGCGTACCATCAGCATTTAAAACTTCAGTCATTACTAAATAACCATCTCTTCTTGCAGGATCTGGATAAATAGCAACAGGTTTTAACAAACAATCAGAAGATCCACCTTCAGCTTGTCTTGTTGATGAACCATCGAAAGACCAAATTGGACAGTCTTCTAATTTTCCACTAAAATTATCTTCAACTTTAGTTTTACTTCTCATGTTTTGCGTTGGAAAATATCCATCCAACCAGATGTACTCTAATTTAGATTTGCTCATAATATTGAAATTCACATTAATAAATTCGAGGACAAATATAAATTATTTTTAAAACGACCTCTAAAAATATAAGGTTAATTTTGTGTAAATTATTAAATGTTTATTAACAACCCCTATTTTTTTAGGGGTAATTGTATTTTGATAAATAAAAATAAGCTGAAATTGATATATTTGTAAAAAATAACAAAATTCATCATGTCTACACTCAGATTTAATGCCCTAAAAGAAACATTAAACAGAAAACCTGTTGAAATTCAAGAAAAAGGTCGTCGTTCAGAAATATTTAGTGAAAACGTATTCAATGAGCATGCTATGTTGCAACATTTGACTAAAGATGCCTATCAAAGCGTCATGAATGCTATTGAGTTTGGAACTAAAATCGATCGAAAAATTGCAGACCATATTTCTACAGGAATGAAAGAGTGGGCAATAAGTAAAGGAGCTACACATTATACACATTGGTTTCAACCTCTCACGGGAGCAACTGCCGAAAAACATGATGCTTTTTTTGAAACTATCGGTAACGGACGTGCTATGGAAAAATTTGATGGCGGACAATTGGTTCAACAAGAACCAGATGCGTCAAGTTTTCCAAATGGAGGAATTAGAAATACTTTTGAAGCAAGAGGTTACACTGCTTGGGATCCAACATCACCAGCATTTATATATGGTACAACTTTATGTATTCCAACAATATTTGTTGCTTATACAGGAGAAGCATTAGACAACAAAGCACCATTATTGAGAGCTTTACAAGCAGTAGATCAAGCAGCAACAGCAGTTTGTAAATATTTCGACAAGAATGTTTCTAAGGTAAATGCTTCTTTAGGTTGGGAACAAGAATATTTCTTAATCGATTCTGCATTAGCAGCAGCAAGACCAGATATTACCCTAACAGGAAGAACACTATTAGGACATTCTCCTGCCAAAGGACAACAATTAGACGACCATTATTTTGGTTCTATACCAACACGTGTCATGAGTTACATGCGCGATTTGGAGCAAGAATGTATGTTATTAGGAATTCCAGTAAAAACACGTCATAACGAAGTTGCTCCAAACCAATTTGAATTGGCTCCAATATTTGAAGAAGCAAATTTAGCAGTAGATCACAATTCTTTATTAATGGATGTGATGGAAAAAGTGGCGCAACGTCATCAATTTAAAGTATTGTTTCACGAAAAACCATTTGCAGGAATTAATGGTTCTGGAAAGCATAACAATTGGTCATTGGCAACAAATACTGGCGTAAACTTATTGAGTCCAGGGAAAACTCCAATGAAGAATTTACAGTTCTTAACCTTCTTTGTAAATACGATCAAAGCAGTTCATGATAATGAAGAACTCATTAGAGCAGCCATAGCAAGCGCAAGTAATGATCATCGTTTGGGAGCAAACGAAGCGCCTCCAGCAATTATTTCTGTATTCATCGGATCACAATTGTCGGCAGTTTTGGATGAATTGGAAAATGTAACGAAAGGAAAATTATCACCACAAGAAAAAACAGATTTAAAACTGAATATTGTAGGGAAGATTCCTGAAATTTTATTAGACAATACAGATCGTAACAGAACGTCGCCATTTGCCTTTACAGGAAATAAATTTGAATTAAGAGCAGTTGGTTCTTGGTCAAATTGTGCAGGACCGATGACTGTTTTAAATACAATCATCGCGAAGCAACTAAAAGATTTTAAAGTTGAGGTTGATGCTTTGGTTGAAGAAAAAGACTTGAAAAAAGATGAAGCCATTTTTAATATTTTAAGAGAATACATAAAGGCTTCTAAAAAGATTCGTTTTGAAGGTAATGGTTATGGAGAAGCTTGGGAAAAAGAAGCTAGAAAACGAGGATTAAGCAATAACAAAACCACTCCAGAAGCTCTAAAAGCTCAAATTTCTAAGAAAACAATTGCTTTGTATGAAGAATTGAACGTGATGAGTAAAATAGAAGTAGAAGCGCGTCATGAGATTGAATTGGAAGAATATATTTTACGCATTCAAATAGAAGGTCGTGTATTGGGTGATATTGCCCGAAATCATGTGATTCCTACAGCAATTGGTTATCAAAATACTTTGATAGAAAATGTAAGCGGATTGAAAGAAATTTTTGGAAATGATTTTAAAAAGTTAGCTGCTGAACAAATTGATCTGATTAAAAAAATATCGGAACATATTTCAGGAATCAATTCGAAAGTAAATGCAATGACTGACGAACGTAAAAAAGCAAACAAATTAGATGGACAAAAAGCCGCAGAAGCGTATTGCAACAAGGTAAAACCATTTTTTGATGAAATCCGTTATCACTGTGATAAATTAGAACTTTTAGTAGATGATAATGTTTGGCCGTTGGTAAAGTATAGAGAGCTGTTGTTTACGCGTTAGATATGCTTTGCTGTTAGACCGCACTTTGTGCTTTTAGTATCGGCTTCGCCTGTTAGTCACGTTTCACTTTAGAGACGCTTCGCTTTTAGAAGTTAACATGTATTTTGTTTTGATACGTCACTACGAGGAGTTTGCGACGTGGTAGTCTGTTTATATGTCTGCTTAGAATTTTCTTTTGAGATAGATTGCCACGAATTTTATAAAATTCTCGCAATGACGAATCTTATTTCTAATGATAACATAAAGCCATAACGTCATGCTGAACTTGATTCAGCATCTCATCAACAAATCAACAAAAAAAATCAACAAATTGACAAATACACTAACAACCAAAAGAACAAACTCTAAAGACAAAGACTTCATCAATTTAGTTAAAGAACTCGATACATTCTTAAGCCTACGAAATGGTGAAAGTGACGAATTTTACAGTCAGTTTAATGGCTTGGAAGATTTACATCATGCAATTGTATTGTACTTAGATAATGAACCAATTGGTTGTGGCGCCATAAAGAAATTTACAGAAACCACAGTTGAGGTAAAACGCATGTACGTACGTCAAAAACTCCAAGGGAAAAGCTTAGGTATCAATATTTTAACCGAACTAGAAACTTGGGCTAAAGAATTAGGAAACTCAAGTTGTGTTTTGGAAACAGGAACGATGTTGCCAGAAGCTATTCGTTTTTACGAGAAAAACAATTACAAGCAAATTCCAAATTATGGACAATATATTGGTGCTCCAGAAAGTGTTTGTTTTGAGAAGAAGTTAGTATAATTTTCGAGTCATAAATAATGTACAAGGCATTCTTGTATACATTTTTTCTTTCTTCATAAATACGGAGGTTTCTCCATGCAAATCAATTTCTTTATCGTAGAATTTAGAAATGGATCTTTTAATAGTTCCTTTAAAATTTACAGTCATATCATCATTATCTGATAATCCTTCAATCTTAAAATCAACCTCAAAAATAGCAACAGTATCATCATTCTCAATAATCACATTTCTGAGTGTGAATTTTCCTTTGGTTGAAGTAGATTTTGAGAGATCAAAAAAGTTATTTACAGAACTGTTTTTTAATTGAAACGTATCTCCAATTTGCATATAATCGGGATGTATAAAATCTTGTATTCGATTGCTGTTACCAGTATTTAGTGTTCGTAAAAATATATTGATTCGTTCACGTTGAAGTGAATCATAGATATCAAGTTTAGGCACTTTCCATAACTCTTTTTCTCGCTCAAAAACGACTGCTTTTTCTTTAAACATATTTTGACGATTGTATGTAGAGGGAGTTCCTCTAGCTATACTTTCTATAGATACACTATTTTTTTTGAAGATTCTTTTTATTCTAGTAGCTGAAAATACATCTTCATAATGTACTTCTGCGCTGTATTTTTTTATAATAGCTTCTAGCGCACTATCATTATATTCCGAGATTATAGTTCCTCTTCCTGTATTTTTCATTTGATACGTTACCTCTTTTTTAGAAAACGTTTGGGTTGCATCAAGTTTATTGAGTTGATATTTTTTTGTTTGATCGTTTTGACCAAAAGTTACTTGTTGGAAAAATAAAGTTAGACAGACAAATAAAAATATTTTTTTCATAAACTACCAAAATACTAACACTTATTATAAAAACGAAAGATTTATTGGTTTATCTCTGTGAGAAAAGATGTAAGCCACTAATATCCTTGCTTTTTCAAGTGTTTCTGATAACCATCCGTAAGTTTTTGTGCTCTAGCTTTTAAATCTGCTTGTACATTTTGTGGTAAAGTTTTGATTTTAATAGTGTTGAATGTATCTGTGTTTAGCTTGAAGCAGATGTTGTAAGCCAATTTTGGATTCATACTATATAAGCTGTGAAAATAATTGGTCATCTTTTTATTTAATTCGCTGCTTGAGAGAGTACTTTTATTTTTCTTATGCAACTCATGAAAGTAATTTGCAACACATTTCGCATCATTGTTGCAGGCGCTAATACTGCTTTTTTCAGTTGTTGAAAAAGTATTAAAGCCTGAAGTTGAATTGTTTGAATTTGAAGTTGAAGTTGAACTTGAATTAGAAGTTGAGGTAACTTTCCCTTGAAATTTTCCGTTTGCCCATGTTCCTGCATCGTAACGTGTTTTATCATAGTACATGACACCTTTTCCATGGTATTTTCCATTTTTATATTCGCCCATATAAAAATTATGTTCAGACCATGTATAACTTCCAAGTCCGTTATAGTCTCCATTGCTAAATTCACCAATATAATATGTTCCATTGCTGAAATCTATTTTTCCAAAACCACTTCTTTTACCATTACTAAATGTACCAAAATAGAAAGCGCCATTACTATATTTGTATACACCAATACCGTTGGTGCAATTTCCAAGCATACAACCCGTTTCGCCATTATATTTTAGCAATTGTTTTGAAACAACTTTTCTGTTTTTGAAAATGAGTTTGTAAGTTTCTTTCTTTTTAGAGTCGTTAGCAAAACCTTTTGTTAGGTTTTTATCATAGAAATAGACTGTGTTTTTGCCGTCAAATTCATAAGTAAAGGCATCGTTTTTGTCAAAAGAATTCACATAGCTAGAAAAAACGGCATCTTTTATATTAGCACTTTCAATGAGTATCACACCATTTGGTTGTCCGTTAGTATAGAATCCTTTAGCAATTTTTCCGCTAGAAGCGTATTTAAATTCACCATATCCATTGTCACAATCGCCACGTAAGCAAGTTCCAGAACGTTTTGCAACCGTATTAGTAGTTGTGTTTTCTCCAGTATCATACGTGTTAAAATCAATTGCAGGATATACGGTGAATACTTTGGCGCTTTTATAATTTTGCAACACCACTTTTTTAGTGTCTCCTTCACCTTGATAAAACACATCTATACCATTAGGAGCATATTTGTATAAATTACTTTTCTGAATCACAACTCCATTGTTTTTAAAAACTACGACAGAACCATTCGTTTTTTTAAACCAATATCCGTGAGCAGTTTTAACGTTGATCTTTTGTGCATTGTAAGTAGTATTGATTTTAGCATTTTTTACATTTTCTAACTTATACAATTGATTGTTATCTTGATTGAATGCCAAAATATGATCTCCCATATAACCTAACTGTGCTTTTTGTACAGGCTTGTTATCGATATAGAAATAAAAATTATCTTCTTTGGCTTTTTTCCAAGTAGCAACTCCAGTACTAGAAGTTGTATTGCTTTCTGCAGCTTTTACTTTTTTTCTGAGTGAAATTAAATCCTTCTCAACTTTTGTGATATCTGTAGTTCCAGTAACTTTTCCGTTACTATAGGTAATTTGGCGTAGTGTAGGATTTGGAAAACTTGGAATTCCTTTAGCCATACTCATATCTAAAAGACGCACTTGAATAATCCAGTTACCATATTTGTCATATTTATAAGCATATGTATGTGCCGTATAACTGCCATCACTTTTTCTAGTTTCTTTGGAAAACTCAAGATCACCTTGAGCATTGTATTTCTTGATAGTTGTATAATATTTGCTTTCTAGTTTTATGACGTTCCCTTGATCGTTATGTGTATAAAAACTTTCTGAAGGTGAAGTTTTATTATATCCAGAAACTTTCTTTTTGATAAGATTGTTTTCAGTGTAAATTTTATCATTTATTTGCCCGTTAATTTGGTAGCCATACTCTGTTTTTTTGTAAATTTCTTTCACTGCAGGACCATTTTCTTTAAAAGAAATAGCGCGTAAAAAGTTGCCGTTTCCTTCATAAGAATAGTTTTCAAAACGATTTCCGTAAAGTCCATTATCTGTCCAATATTTTATGAGTCGTCCTTGATCGTCATAGTTGTAATAATACTTTGTAGTTTTAGCCTTTCTAGTGATTTGAGATGTTTTTACTTTTTTAAGTTTTGGATCAAATTCAGTGACACTTTCTAACTTTAATTCAGTCATAATTTCATTACTTCTAAACTTTTCTCTTTGATCGTATTGTTTTTTATTCAGTTTTACAGGAATAATGTTGCCTTTAGCAATCTTCAGATTATAATCTTCTTCAATTTCATGCATCGGAAATCCTAAGTCTACATTGCGTACTTTTTTGGCTACATAGGATTTTTTGCCCAAGATGAGTTCGTCATATAAAGATTGTCTTGCTTTTAAAAGCGCTACTTTAATATTTGGGCTTTCAGGCGTTTTTCCGCCAGTAGTTTCTCCATTGCTATATTTTATTTCTCGCAAGTAAAAGTTAAAACGGCTTCCGTACAATCCTTTAGAACCTTTAGACAATGTATAGGCTATTATCCAGTTTCCGTACTTGTCATACACATATTTGTAATGACTCGTATAATTATTTCGAATCTCCTTTTCAATCAAATTATTTGCATTCAGTTGAAACGTATATTTGTTTGTTTCTCCTTGCTGTGCCACTAAAAAACCTTGGTCGTTGTAGCTGTAGTTTTCTGTAAAAGTTTTATTAGCACTTTTATTAAAAGTAACTTCTTTAGTGATTAAACCGTTTGTAAGATGATATGTTGTATTTCCATTAGGGAAAGTGTATGAAAGTGAATTGTTTTTATAACTGTATTGTAGTGTTTCTACCTTTCCTAACCCTTTAAATACATTTTCTTTGATAAGTCCGTTTGAGTAAAAACGATATTCATTTATTTCATCATTTTTATCTAATTTTCCAGCATTGGAAGATTTGCTAGTACTGCTTTTTAAAACTCCTTTGTCATCATACGAATAATAAAAATAGAAAACATTTGGCTTTCCAAAAGCGTTTTGAAACTTGTTGCTATTACTGATAAGTTTATTGCCTTCAAAAGTGAGTGTTCTAGTACTGTAATCTTTCTTTAGATAGTTAAAATTTTTGTTTTCAAATCCAAACCCAATATCTATAAATGTACTTTTAACAACAGTGATCGGTTTGATATTTCCTTTTACTTTCAGATTAAAATCTTTGACCAAATCAGTATTTGGGAAATTAAGAATATCTTTCTGTGTTTTTACTTGTTGTGCAAAAGAAAAAGATACAACAAAACACAAAATAAAGAGGAAAAAACGTTGCATGGGAATCACTTTTTAAAATTACACTACAAATGTGCAGTATAATCAAAAGTGAAAACATTCGGCAGATGCCGTATTTTTATAAAAATCTAATTTTCAATGCTTTGTCTCATAGACAACGTTGCAGGAATAAACATGGTTAAAAATTGATCTTCATTTAGCTTTCCTTTCATTGTAACAGTTCCGGCTAAACTTACTTCTTGATCATAAAACTGTGTCAGTGATCGTTTGGCAATTCCATTCATTTCAATAACTATAAAAGCATTATCTTCAGGATCAACTATTCCTTTAACTTGAATTGCTACCTCAAAAATTGCAATCAGGTCATTGTTTTGTTTTGCAACTTCTTTCAATTGCAAAGTACCACTTACAGCTTCGTAATCTTTAATTTCATAAAAAGTTCCAAGATTATCTTTGTTAAGTTTTAATGTTTCTCCGATACGCATTCTTTCAGGATATATAAAATATGTTTTTACCTTTATGATGCTATCATTTAAAGCAACTAACTCATCATTCAGTTCATCTTGTTCATATGATTTATATTCTTCAAAATTTGATACATTCCACAAGTCATAAGCTTCTTTTGTGTATGAAATAGTCTTACCTTCCAAATAGCTAGAATCAACAGATTTAATACTATTTCCCATCATAGTTGCGACAAAAATTGATCGATCGTTCAAATATGTTTTCTCTAACTTATTTTTTTGAAACTCTGTTTTCGAGTTTTTAATAACGGAAAATTCGGTAAGTTCTCCTTCTACTTTTTGATCTAAATGTTCTACGGAAATAATACCTTCACCAGTACCTTCAAGTCTATTTTGATTATGAACAGTGATATGCTCAGTTAATTTTTTTCCATAAAGCGCATAGGATTTTTGTGTAGTTTCTTGCGTAAAGACAAGTTGAACCAAGAAAAATAATAACACAAAGCAAGCAGTTTTCTTCATTGTAAAAAGGTCTTTCTGCAAAATAGATAAAAAACCACTTTTTCAGAAATAAAATTTAAACAATAAAAGTATATTTGCAGCACAACACAACAACTATGAGTCAAGAAGTATCAAAACGCTACGCAATGCGCGGAGTTTCAGCATCAAAAGAAGATGTACACAACGCGATCAAAAACATTGATAAAGGATTATTTCCAAAAGCTTTCTGCAAAATTGTCCCTGATTATTTAACGAATGATGATGAATATTGTTTGATCATGCATGCAGACGGCGCAGGGACAAAATCGTCATTAGCATATATGTATTGGAAAGAAACAGGCGATTTGTCTGTATGGAAAGGTATTGCACAAGATGCGTTGATTATGAATATTGATGACTTGTTATGTGTTGGAGCCACTGATAATATCATGCTATCTTCTACAATTGGGAGAAACAAAAACGCTATTCCAGGAGAAGTTATTTCGGCAATTATTAATGGAAGCGAAGAATTGATTCAAGAACTCAAAGAGTTTGGCGTAACTATACATTCTACAGGAGGAGAAACTGCAGATGTTGGTGATTTAGTGCGTACGATTATTGTAGATTCTACGGTAACGGCACGTATGAAACGAACAGATGTCATTGACAATGCAAATATCAAAGCAGGCGATGTTATTGTTGGTTTGGAATCTTTTGGACAAGCAACATACGAGAAAGATTATAATGGCGGAATGGGAAGTAACGGATTAACATCTGCGCGTCATGATGTATTTCATAAGTATTTAGCTGAAAAATATCCAGAAAGTTTTGACAATGCAGTGCCAAGCGATTTGGTGTATTCTGGAAATACGAAACTAACGGATGCGGTTGAAAACTCACCAATTGATGCTGGTAAACTTGTATTATCACCAACAAGAACCTATGCGCCAATTATTAAAAGTATTTTGGATAAATACACTTCCGAGCAAATTCACGGAATGGTTCATTGTAGTGGTGGTGCACAAACTAAAATATTACACTTCGTAGAAAATCTGCATATCATCAAAGATAATATGTTTGAAATTCCACCACTTTTCAAACTCATTCAAGAACAATCCAATACAGATTGGAAAGAAATGTATCAAGTTTTTAACTGTGGTCACAGAATGGAAATTTATGTTTCTGCTGAGGTCGCTGAAGATATCATTGCTATTTCAAAATCGTACAATGTCAATGCACAAATTGTAGGTAGCGTAGAGGCTTCTGAAAATAAAAAACTTACGATTTCAAGTGTATACGGAACGTTTGAGTACAACTAGTAGATTTGTTATCTCTGTGTAGGCAGAAATTTTTTGTTTACGTCATTACGAGGAGTAAGCGACGAAGTAATCTGTGATTAAAGGAACAGATTGCCACATTTTTTTCAAAACATTTGCAATGATGAATTCATAATTAATCTAAATGCAGCAACTTATTTTTTGCTGCAAATTCTGAAAACTCACGCAATAACAATTTCAATTTCGGATTGATAAACTGTTCGCAGAATGGTTTCTGCGGATTGGAATAATAATAATTGGTAATTGCTGCGCGCGAAGCTTTAAATGCTACAAAAGGTAATGTTTGTGTGATAATTTTATCATCAAAACTGGCTTGTAACTCCGTTAAGATTGTAGAAACTTCTTCTTGCTGCGATTGATCGTAATAATAAATCGCAGAACGATACTTTTCTCGCATGGAATGTTGCACCGTCGATTTATGTGTTCTTAAATGAATTTCTACAAGAACCTTTAAAGGAATTGTAGAAGCATCAAATATAACAATTACGGCTTCTGAAAATGTAGCATTATCGTCACTGGATTGTACCCAACCTTGTGCCACATTTTTTACACCAATCAACGATTGAAAAACCGCTTCTGTACACCAATGACAGCCACCACCAAATGCAATCTTTTGAATCATTTCACAAAAATAAAGAATCTAAAACAAGTTAGCCGAATTATACAAGTATTTCATTTTTTTAAATACATTTAGTGTTTAATGTGTTGATATATAGTTTTTTATGTGTAAAGTGTAAAAAACCGACGATATGTCGGAAATGTGACAGTATTATGCGGTATTGTTATATTATAATGTTAAAATTGAAATTACTTTTGTGTCTATAAAGTTTAGTTTTAGTTATATCTGACACTAACATTAGTATTGAATTATAAATAAGCCTACGTAAACTATTATTTTATTAACCAATACTAAAATTATGATCGGGGCAAATTTCATAAAAACAAAACTAACACTAGTACGTACACAATTGTTTGTGATGACACGTGGTACGCAATCTTTTCTTGATAAGGCATTTAATTATAATGTGTTATCAGGCAATTTGTATGAGCAAGATTTGATGTGCAATAATACATCAATAATTCTTTCACCGGATTTGAAAGCTATTGGAAGCTTTTCAAATACGGGTACATTTCTAATACAAGAGCAATTCTCAAAAAACTAAGATAGATGAAGAAAGTAATTATAAATATACTACTTTGTTTTACATGTGTTTTTTGGGCTAATGCACAAGTAAAAGATAGTATTGCAGATGCGTTGAAGCTCCAAATAGAGAAAGCAGAAACAGATTCTATAAAATTATCTTTAAAAGCAGATTTAGGAAACCGTTTAGCATTCTTTGACAGATCTATAGCTAAGAAGGTTCACTTAGAAGTAGAAAAAGAGTTAAATGATAAAGGATACACAAGCTATCATTATCAAAAATTAAAAGCAGAAGTATTATATAGTCTTTCTAGTATGTATTCCAATCTAGGAAACTATTCAGAAGCTCTTCAATATTCAAACAAAGGTTTTGAACTCGCTTCCTCCATTAAGTATAATAGAATTGCGGGAAAGTGTATTAGCAATATAGGAGGAGTTTACAAGCGACTAAATGATTTAGGAAAAGCGAAAGATTACTATAAACGTGCATTGGAAATTCAAAAATATGATAGCATTCCTAGAGGAAGAATCATATCCTTAAATCGTTTGGGAGCTGTATATGTAGAAGAAAAAAAGTACGATTCTGCCATATATTATTTTAACAAAGCCTTGGCAGTTCCTAAGATTACTAAAAAATACCAAATACGAGTTCGAACAAATATTGCTAATACTTATATAAAAGAACACAAGTACAATATTGCAGAACAAAAACTTATTGAAAATTTAGCATTTTTAAATACTACGGGACTCTATCAACATCTAGCTAATAATCATTTAAGTCTAGCCAAAGTATATAACAAACAAAAAGAATATATCAAAGCAACTACACATGTAGATAGTGCTATTGTGTATGCAAAAAAAGTAAGCTCACATTTATTATTGAAATGGGCGTATTCTAGAAAAGCAAATATTGCACATAATAACAAAGAATATAAAGCATCGCGAAAAGCCTTCCTAATATACGATAAATACAAGGATTCTTTAATTAGTGAAAGTAGAACAAAAAGGCTAGCAGACTTAGAATATGCATATCAATTTGAAACTGAAAAGCAGTTAGCTGCTGTCGAATTGAAAAATGAACAAGCTAAAAATACCTTATATTTTATTCTACTTCTTCTTTTTAGTATAGGTGCCATCGTTACTTTTATACTCATCAGAAAAAATAACAGGCAACGATTACAATTGGCAGAAAATGCGCTAGAACTCAAAGAAGTTGAAAAACTAAAAATTGATTTAGCCTTAGCGAATAGAGAAAAAGAATTAAAAAAAATAGTCATAGAAAATTCAATTACAGAAGAAGTATTGAATAAAACACTAGATGACATCAAAGAAATCATCACACTTGAAAATGAAAAAGAACGTAAAACAGCGTTAAAATCATTATCAGCTTCTTTACTATCTGAAAAAACAGCCAAAAGTTCTACATCAAGCTTGCAAAACTATTTAGATGAGGTAAGTATTGATTTCAAAGTGTTATTAGATACACATTTTTCTGAATTGAAACCACGCGAAAAAGAATTACTCTGCATGATGAAGTTAGGATTGAGTTCTACAGAAATAAGTAAATTATTCAATACAACATTACCTTCTATAAAATCGTCTAGGTATCGAATTCGTAAAAAATTAGGATTCGCTTCTGATGATAATATTATTACATGTATAGAAAGTAAGGATACTTCTATTATAAGTTTAGAACCTACTATTTAAGTAACAATCTGACATCAATTTTAATTACTCTTTAAATTGTTTTTTTAAATCATAATTATTTAAAATTCAGTAAAATAAGTCGTTGATACCTTTTTGATACCCTACAAAACTTGTAACGATTACTAGATACATATTTCTTTGTTTTAATGAAACATAAGGAAGAATGATTTCTACTTGAAATCATAGTTTTTATAGTAACTATTCAATACCAAAAAATACAACAACAATTACCAGAAAACCAATAATCATGAAAACTATTATAATTAATTTTATAGGGCTCTTTTTTGTAACTCTCACGAGTGTTGCACAGAGCTTTTCAGACAACGGATTCAACTTTAGTGTACTATCAACAAATCCAAACGAAGTACAAGTCACAGGAGGAAGTGACGGAAGTTCTCCACTAACCATTCCAAGCACGGCAACCGATGGAAACGGAATTGTATATACCGTAACTACCATTGGAAATTCTGCATATAGAAATGGCGCGAGCAATGTTATACTGCCAAATACTATTACAACTATTGGATTTCGTGCATTTAGAGACAACGGTGGACTCACAACTATTACCTTACCAGCAAGTGTGACTTCAATCGGAGGCGAGGCTTTTTTTGGCGGCGGATTAAATGAAGTCATTGCTTTAGGAACGGTTCCTGCATCAATTTCAAATAGTTCTTTCGGAACACGAGATGGCGTAAGTTTAGAAGTTCCTGATGGCTTAGAAGAAACGTATCGTCAAGCAGGTTGGACAGGTTTTAATACGATAAATGGTGAAATTCCTATTGGGGCAACTTTTGATGTCGGTGACTTGCGCTATCGAGTAACTTCACAAGATCCAGCGGAAGTTGAGGTTGCTGCCCGTTTAAACGGAATTACAGATATAGCAATTCCTACTTCGGTATTTGAACCACAATTTGGAGAAGCATATATGGTGACTGCTGTCGGGAATCGTGCCTTTAGAAATGCAGGAATCAATAGTGTGGTGTTTTCAAATACAATAGAAACAATTAAAAATGAAGCTTTTGAGAACAATAATTTAACAACAATTACACTTCCGATCTCAGTAACTACGATTGCTACTGAAGCTTTTAGAGACAATAACATACTCACTGAAGTTATTTCACAAGCTGTAGCGGCTCCAACACTTGGAACTAATAGTATTAGAAATCGTGGAGATATTAGTTTAACAGTGCCTAACGGTTCAGAAGCTTCGTATGTAAATGGTGGTTGGACTGGTTTCTTTTCCGTCAATGGAACACCTTTTATTGGTTCTGATTTCTCTGTAGATGGATTTAATTATAGAATTAATGGAGTCAATCCGAATACGGTTGAGATAAGAGGCGGCGGAAGTGGTACGGATTTAGTATTACCATCTACAATAGTCAAAAATGGTTTGTCATTTACCGTAACCGCTATTGGGTTTCGTGCGTTTAGAAGTAGAAATCTAACTAGTGTTATACTACCAGACAACGTAGAAGTTATTGGAACAGAAGCGCTTGAGAACAATAATTTAACAACAATTACACTTCCAGCTTCGGTAACTACGATTGCTACTGAAGCTTTTAGAGACAATAACATACTCATTGAAGTTATTTCACAAGCTATAACGGCTCCTACACTTGGAACTAATAGTATTAGAAATCTTGGAGATATTAGTTTAACAGTGCCTAACGGTTCGGAAGCTTCGTATGTAAATGGTGGTTGGACAGGTTTCTTTTCCATCAATGGAACGCCTTTTATTGGATCTGATTTCTCTGTAGATGGATTTAATTATAGAATTAATGGAGTCAATCCGAATACGGTTGAGCTAAGAGGCGGCGGAAGTGGTACGGATTTAGTATTACCATCTACAACAGTCAAAAATGGTTTATCATTTACTGTAACCACTATTGGGCTTCGTGCGTTTAGAAGTAGAAATCTAACTAGTGTTATACTACCAACCAACGTAGAAGTTATTGGAACAGAAGCGCTTGAGAACAATAATTTAACAACAATTACACTTCCAGCTTCGGTAACTACGATTGCTACTGAAGCTTTTAGAGACAATAACATACTCACTGAAGTTATTTCACAAGCTGTAGTGGCTCCAACACTTGGAACTAATAGTATTAGAAATCGTGGAAACATCAGTTTAACGATGCCAAGTGGTTCGGAAGCTTCGTATGTAAATGGTGGTTGGACAGGTTTCTTTTCCATTAATGGAACTCCTTTTATTGGTTCTGATTTCTCTGCAGATGGATTCAATTATAGAATTAATGGAGTCAATCCGAATACAGTTGAATTACGAGGAGGAACCGTAGATGCTGATCCTATATTACCTTCTACAACAACTAAAAACGGTATTTCATTTACCGTAACAGCTATTGGGTTTCGTGCTTTTAGAAGTAGAAATCTAAATAGCGTTGTGCTACCAACCAACGTAGAAGTGATTGGTGAAGATTCTTTTGAAGCTAACAATTTGACTTCCATCATATTTCCTGCCTCTGTATCAGCAATTAACGAAGAAGCTTTTTTAAATAATGATTTAACACAAGTTGCCTTTAATTCTGGACCAGAAACAATTGGAGTTAGGGCATTTAGAAACAATCAATTATCAAGTGTTACCATTCCAAACGGGACGGTTACTATTGAAGAAGGAGCATTTATTAATAATACAATATCTAGTATTTCATTACCAAACTCTTTAGATGTGATTGGTCGTGAAGCTTTTCTAGGTAATCAATTAAGCAGTATAACCATTCCAACAGGAGTTATTACAATTGGAAGAGCTGCTTTTAGAGATAATAATTTAATTACAGTTGTACTGCCAAATACTGTACAAATTATTGATACGGATGCTTTCTTAGACAATCAAATTACAAGTGTGAATCTTCCTAGTAATTTAACAACACTTGGTTCATCTGTATTTAGAAATAATCAATTGACTAGTATTGTCATTCCAGATGGAATAACAGTCATCAACTCGCAAACATTCCGAAATAATAATATACAAAGTGTGACGCTTCCCGCGAATTTGCAATCTATTAAAAGTGATTCATTTCGTGATAATGAAATCGAATCTATTAGTTTTCCATCCAGTTTAATAGAATTACAAGGATTTTCTTTTCGAAATAATAAACTAACAAGCGTTACAACTCCAGCAAATATTTCTACTATAGCGCTACATACATTTAGTGACAATCTATTAACAGATATCACAATTACTTCTAATATTACCAGTATTCAAAATGAAGCTTTTCTCAACAATCCAATCAACACGATCACAGCAGATAGTGCTACGCCAGCGACTATTGAATCAAACAGTTTTGGAGGAAGAAGTGCCATCAACTTGTCTATAATTCCAAATCAACAAACAGTAATTGATGATTATGTAGCCGCAGGTTGGACAGGTTTTGCTTCTGTAAATGGAGAATTTCAAATAGGAGCACGATTTACAGAAGGTGACTTACGATACGAAGTGATTGCCGTAAATCCTAACGAGGTAACCGTATTGGACATTGCTAATGGGTTACAAAATCAAAATATTATCATTCCAGCAACGGTGACTGAATCATTCAGTGGAACTACATTTAATGTCACTGAAATTGCAGACAATGCGTTTCAAAATACAGGAATTACTTCAGTCGTTATTGGAGCGAATGTAACATCAATCGGAAGTAATGCTTTTACAGCAACGCCACTTACGGCTATGGATGTGCAAGCAACTACACCACCAACAATTGTAGCGACAAGTTTGGGTGATAGATCTGCAATTAATTTAACCATTCCAAACGGAACTGAAACGGCGTATGTAAATGCAGGTTGGACAGGATTTTTCTCTGTAAATGGAGAATTGTCTGATGGTGCTATTGGAACTACATTTGTTGATGGAGGAATTACATTTGAAATAACTTCTTTAAGTCCAAATGAAGTAGCTGTCGTTGATGGTTCTGTAACAGGAAATATAGCTATTCCAGCGCAAACAACATTTAATACTGAAAATTTCTCTATAACTACTATTGCTGCCAATGCGTTTCAAAATGATGATATTACCAGTGTCACACTTCCTGTAAGTATTACTAACATTGGCGCCAATGCATTTTCAACAGATAGTTTAACAGAAGTTATCGCCTTAGGAACAACGCCAGCAACGATTGAAACTAACTCTTTTGGAGCAAATGAAAATATAAGTCTAACCATTCCGAACGGAACTGAAACAACCTATGAAGCTGCAGATTGGACAGGATTCTTTTCCGTCAATGGAAATGGAGTTGCTATCGGAAATAGATTTACAGTAAATGGAATTCGCTATGAAATACTCACACTTTCACCAAACACCCTAAGTGCTGTTGGGAGAAACGGAATTATACCAAATGGTGATTATGTTTTTCCAGAACTCATATCAAAAGGCGGTTTGGATTTTACCATTACTACGATTGGAAACTCTGCATTTAGAAACAGAGGCGTACGTACTATAAGTTTACCAAGTACTTTAACCACAATAGAATTTCGAGGATTTCGAGACAATGTTAGTTTACGAAGTGTGACCATTCCTGCGGGTGTAACTTTTATTAGATCAGAAGCATTTTTTAGCACTGGTTTAACAGAAATTATTTCAGAAAGTGTAAATCCGGCAACTGTAAATAGTGGAACTTTTGGAGGTAATACGAAAATAGATTTATTTATCCCACAAGGGACAAGACAAGCCTATTTGGATGCCAATTGGACAGGCTTTAAATCCATTATAGAACAAGGAACGGTCATCGCAGAACCAAAAGCATATTTGCAAGGTGCATTTTTAAACCCAAATACAGGAGAAGAAGATCTGATGCGAGACGATTTGCGTGTCGCAGGAATCATTCCTACTGCATCTCCATATGCTGATGGTATTACGTGTAATGCTTCTGTATTTAATAAAACAGGAAACGATGCTATTGTAGATTGGGTTTTTGTAGAATTGCGAGATGCTATTGATAGCTCAATTGTGATAGAAAGTAGATCAGCGTTACTACAACGTGATGGAGATATTGTAGATATCAACGGAAGTGGAATTTTACAATTTACATCACCGATAGACAATTATTTTGTAGCTATTCGTCATAGAAACCATTTAGGAATTATGTCAAGTACAGCATTACAATTAGATGGAAATCGAGTAAATATTGACTTTACAAATGCTACAATTCCAATAACATTTGGGAGCAATGCACAAACTGATGCAGGAATGCCTGTCGATACTTTAGGAATGTGGTCAGGAAATGTAAATGGTGACAGTATTGTACAATACTCAGGAACCGATCCTGATGCACCAGCAATATTATCATTAGTATTGAATGATCCTGGAAACTTTTTAAACTTTTCCACTTTTGCTGTAAGCGGATATGATGCGAATGATCTCAATTTGGACGGAAACATACAATACGAAGGTGTTTCACCAGATGCGCCATTCATTCTACAAAATGTACTAGCGCATCCAGGGAACTTCTTAAACTTTAGCACTTTTCAAATACAAGAACAATTACCAGAAAACTAAAAACAAATACTATGAACAAATTTACCCTTACAAATGTATGCATGACGATTTACTGTCTGTTTACCTTGCAAATGAATGCACAAGATGGATATACATATACATTGATAGACAATGGAAATTACAATTTCTCTATTGGAGCTGTTCCTAACGCTAGTTCTTCAAACTTTGCAACCTCTGTACAGAGTTACGGATTTACTATTATTTTACCTGATGGAGCTACAGCTACAGTTATTTCTTCACTAGGAGGAGCAGTCAGTGCTACTTTTTTTGATGGTACTAATGTAGCACAACCAACACTAGACGGATACTTAATAACGGAAACTTTAGGAAGTCCAGCTTCGTTACCAGCACCTTCTACAGGCACAGTAACACCAATAGTTACTTTTCAAGTAAATGGTGCGCCAACAAGTGGAACTTTAGAAATATTAGCCAACAATTCTGCGTTAGCAACAACAATAACATCGTTAAAATCATTCATGCAAGCTGATATGATTGATAACGGAACAGCAGAATTTGTAAATGTAGTTGATCCAAATGCTTCAGGCTTATCTGGAACTCCTTCGTTTGACTTTGAAACACTTTCTGTAGAAGAAACTCAGCTAGAAAAACTTTTAATATTTCCCAATCCAGCAACTGATGTTGTAACAATTCAACAAAGCGGAATTACACTACAAAATGTAGAAATCTTTGATATGAATGGACGTTTAGTTCTTTCTCAAAAAAATAATTTAGAAAACATACAACTCAGCAACTTAAAAAGCGGAATGTACATGATGCGAATTGCTACTCAAAAAGTAAGCAAAACAATTAAACTACTTAAACAGTAAAACAATAATTTACCAAAATAATGTAATTTTATTCATGTACTACTTTTACTAATACATAGCCCCTCAATCATTATTTTGGTAAAAGTTTTACTGTCAAAAAGTATACAATGTGTGTAATTTTTGCGTAAATTTTAATTGTTTTTTAATTGAACAAGAAGAAGATAGATTCATTCTTAAAAAGAAAATAACTATACTGTAATCTAACAAGGTAAAATGCCTAAATAATATTTAATGGTACCTAAAATACAATATACAAAAAGTGGAAATTTAAACATTGCCTATCAGGTTTTTGGTTCTGGTCCAATAGATTTGGTATATATTCCTGGTTGGGTTTCTAATATTGATTGGATGTGGGCATGTCCAGAATTGGTAGATTTCTTTCAAGAATTAAGTAAAGTTGTACGTATCATTCTTTTTGATAAACGAGGTACGGGACTTTCAGATCGTATCGTAGAACTTTCTACACTAGAAGAACGTATGGAAGATATCAAAGCGGTTATGGATGCTACAAACTCTCAAAAAGCTATTTTATTTGGGCATTCGGAAGGCGGAAGTGTCTCAGCTTTGTTTAGTGCAACATATCCAAATCGTGTAAGAGCATTAATTACATTTGGAATTTTTGCAAAACGTAGATATTCAGAAAATTATCCATGGGCGCCAACCGATGAAGAACGCCAGAAGGTATACGACATGATTGAAAATAATTGGGGAAGTGGAGAAATGAACTTAGAAAGTTTAGTGCCTTCCAAAGCAAACGATCCAAAATTTATGAATTGGTTGGCAAGTTATTTTCGATCTGGCGCAAGCCCTAGAGCTGCTTTGAAGCTAACCAAAATGAACACGCAAGTCAATATTATTGATATTTTAGGTTATATAAAAGTTCCTACATTATTGATGCAACGTACCAACGATATCGACGTAAAAATAGAAGAAGGAAAATTCATAGCAGAACGCATCAAAGGTTCAAAATTTGTAGAATTTGCAGGAAATGATCATCTTTTCTGGGCAGGAAACACACGAGAAGTTCTAGGAGAAATGAAAGAATTTATCAATACATTGAAACCTTGCGACGGTTATTATAAAAAACACCTTTCTTCCATTCTTTTTGGACAAATCATTACATCTGCAGGAATAAGTTTAGCGTCAGATATTATACATGAACTTCTAAAAGAATTTGATGGTACACTAGTAAGTCAAGATACACAGTTTTTTAATATTGCATTCGAAGTGCCAAGCAAAGCCATATCTTTCGCAATTAAGTTGAAACAAAGCTTACAAATAAGAGGAATATCTTTCTCAGCAGGTATTTACATGAAGGAAAGTGCCGAAAAATATGATGATCCGCTAACCGATAGAGATAATTACATCGTAACATCTATTCTTTCGTTGATAAAACCGAATAAAATTTTAGTCACGCAAAGTATCAAGCATTTACTATCAGGAGTTGCATTCAATTTTTCAAAAGAAACCTCAATATTAACTTATAAAACTCATGAAATTTGTACGCTGTACAGTATTACTGATAAATCAAATACAGAAGAAAAAACCTCTTATCCATATGGCTTTTCCAAATATGATTCTTTCTTAGAAGATGTTCTTAAAATTATTGATCAACATTTAGATAACAATGCATTCGGAGTAGAAATGCTCACAAGAGAAACTGGCGTGAGTGAACGAAAACTACAAAGACGTATTAAAGAAACAACCAGTAAATCGCCAAGTCAATTAATTTTATTCATCAGATTAAATAAAGCCAGAACGGCACTATTAGATAATAATGATACAGTTGCAGAAATCGCATTCAAATTTGGATTTTCTAGTCCGTCTTATTTCTCTAAATGTTTCAAAAAAGAATTTGGAATACGTCCTACAGAAGTGAGTAGTTCAAAGTAAAAATCAACTAGTATAAACACGTCATTGTGTCGGAAAATTACTAGTAAAAAACGGTATCGTTACAGTCAAACTATTAAAATGAAGCTACATTGTATCCTCAAATAGTTTTTAAGAAGAAAAAATAAATAATTAAAGAAAATCATAGTAAATACAGGACATGCGATGAAATTTTAGAAAAAATAATCCTTCCCTTTTAAGGCTTATTTTTCCGTTTCACGGGATTTCTGTTGTATACACTACAAATATCATTTTTATTTACACCAGTATTTTAAATAAACGTTTATACAAATTTCAGAGACATTTTAAAAATGCCTTTAACAACTTAAAATTCATTAAATTAAATTTTTAATGATAACACTAAAAAGAGCTTAACTCAAAACAATTAAACTAAGCTTGAATGACAATAAATTAAAACTAAGAATATGTACAGAAAATTAACCTTACTATCGTTGTCCTTAATTACAATTGCTCTTTTCAATTGTACAACGAATACTATTGATGAAGGCGATATTGAAGATTTGCCGCCTATCGTAGAAACCATTACCTATGACGATGATGTTGCTGCCATAATAAACAGTAACTGTGTTGGTTGCCACAGCGGACCAAATGCAAATGCAGGTTTACAATTAAATGGTTATGCAAATGTAAGAGCTGCTACAGAGCAAGGAAACTTATTGAATCGTATCAATAATAGTGGGAATCCGATGCCGCCAGCAGGTGTATTACCAGCTGAAACTCGTCAAATCATTGATCAATGGGTAGCTGATGGTTTTCTAGAAAATTAAAATTACACCTAACACAGTAAATAATAACAATATGAAAAAAATACTAATCTTGTGTATGTTTCTAACAGTAGGAACTGTTACTGCACAAAAATATTACACCAAAACAGGAGAAACAGACTTCAAAGCTTCTGTAGAAGCCTTTGAGCCAGTAGAAGCAAAAAGTAACAGTACAACAGTAATCTTAACAGATTCAGGGAGTTTAGCTGCATTACTATTCATCAAATCATTTCACTTCAAAGTGGCGTTGATGGAAGAGCATTTCAATGAAAATTACATGGATTCAGATAAACATCCAAAAGCAACTTTCAAAGGAAAAATAAAAGATTTTAATATGGCAGACTTATCAAGTACAGCCAAAGAATATCAACTTGCAGGAACATTAACGGTTCGCGGAAAAGCGAAAGAAATAGAAACCACTGCAAAAATTTCTAAGGATGGAGAAAAAATTAAAATTAATTCATTCTTTTCTGTAAAACCACAAGACTTTGATATTGATATTCCAAGTATCGTACGAAATAAAATTGCAAAAGAAATTAACGTAACATTGAACTATGAGCTTGTCGAAAAAAAGTAAAACTTTAATAGCATTAATATTGGTTATTGCCATTGGAGCTTATGCTGCTTATAGTTATGCGTACAAAGCTCATACTGCCATAGAAGATATGGAAGTTGCTTATGCAGGAAATGCACAAGGATTTTTAAATAAAATAAAAGAAAATCCAGAAGAGTGGACCAAAGGAGAAAAAGTAATTGAACTTACAGGATTAATTACTGCAAAAGATGAAAAAGGAGTTTCAGTAAACGAAAGTGTCTATTTTCAATTGGCTGAAGGAACCACTACAGAAACCTTAAAAGAAGGAGAAAAAATCAACATCAAAGGAAGAATAATTGGCTACGATGATTTACTAGAAGAGTTAAAACTTGACAAAGCCGTTATTATCAAAAAATAAAACAATGAAACAAAATTATATACTACTATTACTTTGCTTACTCAGTTTTGGCGTATACGCACAAGATGATTTATTAGATGAATTAGAAGACGAAGCAACACCAGAAATGTTTGAATCGCCAGCATTCAAAGCAATGAAAATTGGAAACTTGCAGTCTACAAAGGTAGGAGCCAAAGGAGATTTCTATTTATATGTATCACACAGATTTGGAACGCTAGATGATGGATTGTCTACATTTTTTGGATTTGACAATGCAAACACTAAAATTCAATTAGTATACGGACTTTTTGAAGGTTGGCAGTTTGGAATCAGTAGAGAGTCGCTACGTCAAACGTATGCACTTTCTACAAAAATGAAAATTAAAAGTCAATCGAATAATTTTCCTGTAAACTTAGTCGGATATGCAACGGCAAACATCAACACACAAGTACGAAAAGATCGTTTTTCGTTTTTAAAATTTGATGACCGTTTAAGTTATACAACACAATTACTTATTTCAAGAAGATTCAATAATAATTTTTCGTTGGAGTTAGCACCATCATATGTGCGTCACAACTTAACCTTAGAAGCTGATCAAAAACATGATCAATTTGCTATGGGAGCAGGTGGACGTTTAAAAATTAGTAAGCGTATGTCTATCAACATGGACTATGTGTACAACTTTAGTAGAGTAGATGGTACAGCTTTTAAAAATCCATTGACAATTGGAGTCGATATTGAAACAGGAGGACACGTATTTCAATTACTATTCTCTAATGCACAATCTACAAACGAACCAGGATTCCTAAGTTATGCTGAAGGAGATTGGACAGATGGTGATATATTTTTCGGATTTAATATTGTACGTGTATTTTAAAAACATACAAATCTCGAACATAACCTACAAAAAAGGCTTTCAATATTGTTTTGAAAGCCTTTATTTTTTGTATAAAGAATTCTAACACGCAAGCGTTGGTGTTCCAACAGTAGTGGTGCAACCTATAGATTCACAAACTGCTGAGACGCAAGGAAAAGAGTCACAGTTCAACGTTGGAGTTGGACAGCTATCTGTTGGTGGCTTACAATCTTCAGTTGCGTTGCAAATAGCTGAAACACAAAAAAATGAACCTCCAACAACTTGTTGTGAAGCTAAATTAGAAACTTTCGATTTAGATAAATGAAGTTTTTTTAAAGATACTTTTTGTTTTTTCATATGATTAATTTTGGTTAAACACTTCTCAAAACTAAAAAATGAAGATTGCTAAAAAAAGAAACTGAAATAATACTGTGTAGTTGGTATAAAAATGAAAATAGATGGTAAAAAAAAGGTTTCCAAATGCATGGAAACCTTTCTTCTTCTTTATTGTTATTATTGGAAGTATTTTAGTAACACTGAATTCCTGGAGGGCAAATTGAGTGCGATTGACAAAGGTCAGTTGGAGTTGGTCCGCCAGTAGTTCCACCACCTGTAGTTCCTCCACCAGTGGTTCCACCTCCAGTAGTTCCGCCACCGGTTGTTCCACCGCCAGTAGTTCCACCACCTGTGGTTCCTCCGCCACATCCAAAGTCTCCAAATGAACATGGTTCAGCAGTTCCTTGCCAAGATTGGAAACCTCCAGTTGTCCATCCGCTAGTTCCTCCAGTTAAGTTATTTGATTCTAACGATGCTACTTTAGACTTCTTTAATGCTAATTGTCTTAAGTTTACTGTCTTTTTTTTCATGATTTCTAGGTTTTGGTTAAAAACCAAAAGTAAAGAAAACCAAAAGGAATTATGTATAGAGAATCCGTAATAAAAGTAATGTTTCTATAAAAGAAAACTGCATCGCTTTCTATTGAAAATGATGCAGTTGTCATGTGTTCTTTTATGTAAAATCTATTGCTCAGCCGTTTTACAATCTGGCGTTTCAGTAGGACATGGAGTTCCATCTCCTAAAGATGTACAGTCGCTATCAAGCGGTGAGCGCATACCACCTTTTACAATTTCTTTTAAAGATGAAATACTTCTTTTGTTAAGTTGTAATGTTTTTAAACTTCTTTTTTTCATGTGTAAATATTTAATGGTTAATTAATATGTTAAGTATTAAAAATACAATTAAAATGTGAGATTAATCTATTTAAAAGTATAAGAAAATAAACTTTTTGTGGAAAGTGTTTTAGAACTATGAGAGAAAGCTTCAAACAATCAATAAAAATTGTAAATTTGCAATCCTGAAAAGAAGAAGTTCCATGTTAGAAAAGTTACAAATAGTAAAACAGCGTTTTGATGAGGTAAATGATTTAATCATTCAGCCAGACATTATTGCTGATCAAAAAAGATACGTACAACTTAATAAAGAATATAAAGATCTCAAGGTGCTTGTTGAAAAACGAGACATCTACAAAGAACTTTTAGATAATATTGCAGAAGCAGAAGAAATCATTGCTGACGGAAGTGATGCTGAGATGACCGAAATGGCTAAAATGCAAATGGATGAAGCTAAAGAAGCTTTGCCTGCATTAGAAGAAGAAATCAAAGTATTACTAATTCCTAAAGATCCTGAAGATAGTAAGAATGTTGTAGTAGAAGTTCGTGCTGGAACTGGAGGAGATGAAGCCAGTATTTTTGCTGGAGATTTACATCGTATGTATACAAAATACTGTGAAGGTCGAGGCTGGAATGTAAGTGTTGTGGATTATAGCGAAGGAACTTCGGGTGGATTTAAAGAAATTATTTTTGAAGTTTCTGGGGAAGATGTATATGGGACAATGAAGTTTGAAGCTGGAGTACATCGTGTGCAACGTGTTCCGCAAACAGAAACGCAAGGACGAGTTCATACAAGTGCTGCTACAGTAATGGTATTACCAGAAGCTGAAGAATTTGATGTAGAACTAGACATGAACGATGTACGTATAGAACGTACAACTTCAACAGGACCTGGAGGACAATCTGTAAATACAACGTACTCTGCTATTCGTTTACATCACGGACCATCTGGATTGGTGGTAAGTTGTCAAGATCAAAAATCATCACACAAAAACTTAGAAAAAGCATTAAAAGTATTGCGTTCTAGATTGTATGATAAAGAACTAGAGAAGAAATTGGCTGCCGATTCTGCACGTCGTAAAAGTATGGTTTCTTCAGGTGATAGAAGTGCAAAAATTAGAACATACAATTATCCGCAAGGACGTGTTACAGATCATAGAATTGGATTGACACTTTATGATTTATCAAATATTATCAATGGAGATATTCAAAAAATCATTGATGAATTGATGTTAGTTGAAAATACAGAAAAATTAAAAGAATCTAGTGAACTTTAATACAGGTTTTTGGTCTTAGGTTTTGGCAATTTTATTTTTCCGAGATAAGTTGTTAGTAAATAAAATAGATTGTAGAAAAATATCCTCGAAAAGACTCTAAATCATAAATTATGAGAGATTTTTGAAAATTGAATATATGGAATGATTCAATTTATTTAGTAACAGTTGTGTATAACTTGATAAAGAAGTTGCCTAACTCAGAAAAGTTAGGTTTATATTCGCAACTTTCTAGAGCAGTTGTATCTATACCATCTAATATTGCTGAAGGTTGCGCAAAGGATTCTCAAAAAGATTTTGTGAGATTTTTAAAAATCAGTTTGGATCTTCTTTTGAGGTAGAAACGCAAATAATAATTTGTATAAAACTGAACTATATTTCTGAAGAGGAAGGAAGATCAGTAATTAGAAAGATTAATATTTTACAAAAAAGAATCAATGCTTTAGCAAAATATGCCAGAACTCAATAATACCAAACACCAAACACCAAATACCAAACACCCAACACCCAACACCCAATAATCCAAAAAATGACGACAACACAACTCATTGCAGAAATTCATAAAAAGAAATCGTTTTTATGTATCGGTTTGGATGTAGATCTACAAAAGATTCCAGCGTTTTTACTTGAAACTGATGATCCAATTTTTGAATTCAATAAAGCTATTATTGACGCTACACACCACTTAGCGGTAGCATACAAACCTAATACTGCTTTTTATGAAGCTTACGGAATCAAAGGTTGGCAAGCGCTAGAAAAAACGATTCAATACTTAAATACCAATCATCCGGAAATATTCACAATTGCAGATGCAAAACGTGGAGACATAGGAAATACATCGAGCATGTATGCAAAAGCCTTTTTTGAAGATTTGGCATTCGATTCGGTAACGGTAGCTCCATATATGGGAAAAGATTCAGTAGAACCTTTTTTAGCTTTTGAAGGAAAGCATACCATATTATTGGCTTTGACTTCAAATCAAGGTGCGTTCGATTTTCAAACTAAAACCATTGACGACAAAGAAGTATACAAACATGTACTAGAAACGTCTAAATCTTGGGAAAACAGTGAAAATTTAATGTATGTTGTTGGTGCAACGAAAGCTTCATTCTTGGGCGAAATTCGTGAAATTATTCCAGAAAGCTTTTTATTAGTACCAGGTGTTGGCGCTCAAGGCGGAAATTTGCAAGATGTTTGCACGTATGGAATGACAGAAAATGTTGGGTTACTAATCAATTCTTCTCGTGGAATTATTTATGCTTCTAATGAAGCTGATTTCGCTTCTGCAGCAGCAAAAAAAGCAGCGGAACTACAAGCACAAATGGCAGCAATTTTAAATGCCTAATACTTTTTATTTCTATGGAATTCACTGACCAAATGCAACGAACGTTTACGTTGGCAAAAACTCCAAAACGAATTATTTCGCTAGTGCCATCGCAAACCGAATTGTTGTATGATTTGGGTTTGGAAGATCGTATTGTAGGAGTTACGAAATTCTGTGTGCATCCGTATCATTTAAAAAGTACCAAAACTATTGTTGGCGGTACCAAAAATATCAAGCTTGAAAAAATAAAGGAATTACGACCTGATATTATTCTGTGTAATAAAGAAGAAAACACACAGGAAATTGTAGAAACATTAGAAAAATTATTTCCTGTACATGTCTCAGATGTAAAAAATATTGATGAGTCGTTGGAAATGATTTCTCAATACGGAAACATGTTTAAGTGTAACACGGAAGCTTCTAAAATAAATAATAAAATTCAATTTAGATTAAAGGATTTTCAAGCATTTGTAAAAGATATTCCAATGCAAAAAGTAGCATATTTTATCTGGCGAAAGCCTTGGATGGCTGCTGGGCAAGATACGTTTATCAATTACCTGTTACAATTATGTAAGTTTGAAAACATCTATGAATCTCATGGACGATATCCAGAAGTAGAAATAAAAAAAATACGTTTGGAAGGAGATCCAGATATTGTAATGTTATCCTCAGAACCATATCCATTTAAAGAAGAACACGCGTTTGAACTAGGAAGATTTACACATCATGCAAAAACTGTTTTTGTAGATGGAGAATATTTTAGCTGGTATGGCTCGCGACTTTCCAAAGCCTTTGATTATTTCAAACAATTGCACAAAAGTCTATAAATAGAAAAAATCGGGCAATGAGACCCGATTTTGTTTCTTTTAACTAACCCAAAATGTTGTACTTGACTATTACAACACTGCAAATATATGTCGAAAACATAGTTTTGTATGTTAAGATAATATTAGAAATTGATTAAAAAATGTTAAGAATTGTGAAAATTCATAGTATACCTAAATAAATAAGTAGAATAGTTTGTAATAGCAAATCATTGTTTAACAGTTGATTAATGGTTTTTACTTGAAATTTATTCTATATTCATATTCTTAATAAATCTTAACACGATGAAAAAAATAATCCTAATTTGTATTGCTTTATTCTCAATAACCATGACTGCACAGCAAAAATGTGCGTGTTGTACTGAAAACCATCAAGCATTTGACTTTTGGATTGGTACATGGAATGTTACAAATGCTGACGGAACGCCAGCAGGAAAAAATAGTATCACAAAAATTGAAGGTGAATGTGTATTGCGAGAAAATTGGACAAGCGCCAAAGCAAATTATACAGGAACAAGTTATAATTTTTACAATGCGCAAAAAAAGCAATGGGAACAGATTTGGGTTGATAATCAAGGAGGAAATCTACATCTAAAAGGAAATAGAGTAGACAATCAAATGATTTTAATGAGTGATGAGGTGACAACTCAAAAAGGACAGAAATATGTAAACAGAGTTACATGGACACTAAATAAAAATGGTTCTGTGCGTCAACATTGGGAAACTTCTGCCGATCAAAAAACATGGAAAACGGTGTTTGATGGATTGTATGTAAAAGAAAAGGAAGAGTAGTTATTTTATGATCTTAGTTAAATTATGCTTGTAAACATTTCCAATTGGAATGCTGGTTTCAGCAATCTTCAATCGGTTTCCTTCAATGGTTTGTATTTTTTTTACGGCGATGATAAATGATTTATGAATTCGTAAAAATTGAGTTGGTGGAAGTGTCTTTTCAAAATTCGTTAAACGATCTAAGGTCGTAATCATTTCATTTTCCAAATGAATCTTTACATAACTGCCTAAACTTTCTAAATACAAAATATCGTCTAATTGTACTTGATGAATTTTTTTATCTCCTTTCACAAAAATACGTTCAATGGAAGTTTCTTGAGTTTTGGCTTTAGTAGAAGGAGGTTTTGAAGTTCCTATTTCAGATAAATCTAATAACTTTTTATGGTCTTGCGCCTTTTGTATTGCTTTTAAAAAACGTTCAAAGCTGAAAGGTTTTAACAAATAATCTATAACATTCAATTCATAGCCTTCCATAGCATATTCTTGATACGCAGTAGTAATAATAACTAATGGCGGATTTTGAAGTGTGCGTAAAAAATCCAATCCTTTTAATTTAGGCATATTAATATCTAGAAAGATTAAATCAACTTGATGCTCATGCAAATAATTGATAGCTTCAAAAGCAGAATGACATTCATTTTCAATGGTTACAAACGAAAGATTATCACAATAATTCTTTATAATTTTGTGAGCTAATGGTTCATCATCTACAGTAATACATTTCATTAGATATGTAATTTTAAATCTACACGAAATAGCATATCTTCTTTGAAAATAGTTAATTCATGTGTGTTTGGATAAATTAAAGATAATCTTCTTTTTACATTTTCAAGACCTATTCCAGTCAGTTTTTTTTCATCACGTTCATTAAAATTATTTTCAATAAAAAAATGAAGTTGGTTCTCTTTTACGATGAGTTTTAGATGTAAAAAAGCATCTTTTTCTAGCAAATCAAAACCATGTTTAAATGCATTCTCTAAAAACACAATCAAAATCATTGGTGCTACTTGTAATCGATGATCAACAATATTTTTTTCAAAGCTAATTTCACCACGTTGATGATGTCGCATTCTTTGTAATGCAATAAAATTTTCTAAATAGGCAACTTCACTAGTAATAGGAACAGTAGCTTCTTTACAGTCATAAATAGTGTAGCGCATCATTTCAGAAAGTTTTAAAATAATCTCAGGAGTTTGATCTGATTTTTCTAACGAAAGCGCGTATAAATTATTCAAGGTATTGAAAAAGAAATGTGGATTTATTTGATTTCGTAATAAAGAAAGTTCTAACTGTAATCTATCGTTTTCAATCTGTTTGATTCTTGATAGTTGTATAAACCAACGATACGAAAGATTTAACAAGGTTGTTAAAAGCATAATAAATGTCATGGCAAAAATGCCTACTACTGGTGTAGTTTCTTTTTCACTCATTTCATTAAACCAATGTTTATCAATCAAGGGTTCTAACGTACCAATAATTAATCCCCAAAAAACAATTAGTATAAGTAAAGATACTATGTATTGCAGGTATTTTTTTGGAACCAAGTACCTAGGAATCAACCAATATACTTTAAAGTATACAGGCGGTGCTAAAAACAAAAAAATACTAGTGCTTACTTGTAAAAAATAAATCACAAAAGTATCTAATGTAAAAGCTTCATTATTAGATATAAAAAATGTCAATGCGCCTCCAATAGAGATGCAAAACAATATTAATGTATTAATGAGAATTACCTTTTTGCGTTGTGTTAGTTCCATAATTCGATACTAACAAAAGTATCAAAAGTAATAGCAATGTCCTATTCTATTTAATAAACACTCTAAAGTATCACATGAACATCAATTTTTTATCAATGAACAGAGTAAAGGTGTAATGAAACATAGTTTGTGTCAAAAAAGAGTCTGTTAGTTAAATAAAGTTGAAATCGTACGGTAGTAATTATTCTTTTGAATGAAGATTAAAACATACAATTATGAAACTCAACATAAAAAAACTAAACAAAACCTATGGAAATGGCGTAAAAGCTCTTAACAATCTTTCCCTAGAAATAGAAACAGGAATGTTTGGTTTGTTAGGTCCAAATGGTGCAGGAAAATCATCGCTCATGCGAACACTAGCAACCTTACAAGAAGCAGATAGTGGAACTGCTCATTTAGGAGAAATTGATATTTTGAAAAATCCAAATGAACTCCGAAAAGTACTAGGTTATCTACCACAAGAATTTGGCGTATATCCAAAAATTACAGCAAAACAACTACTAGATCATTTAGCAGTATTAAAAGGAATTTCATCACGAAAAGAACGCAAAGAATTAGTGAATTACTTATTGCAAAAGGTAAATCTTTATGAAAAACGAAACAAAGCTGTAAAAGGATTTTCTGGAGGAATGAAACAGCGTGTAGGCATTGCACAAGCATTGATAGGAAATCCTAAACTGATCATTGTAGATGAACCAACTGCAGGTTTGGATCCTGGAGAACGCAACCGATTTCATAATCTTTTAGCAGATGTAGCCGAAAATGTTATCGTAATTCTATCTACGCACATTGTAGAAGATGTTAGAGAATTATGTCAAAACATGGCAATTATGAATCATGGACAATTGGTTTGCCAAGGAAAACCACAAGATGTTACAGAAGCATTAAAGCATCAAGTGTGGCAAAAAATGATACAGCGAAATGAACTAGAAAGCTACACTAACAACTACAAAGTCATTTCAACCAAAATGGTAGGAGGAAAGCCTTTAATTCATGTACTGAGTGACAAAAATCCAGGAGAAGGTTTTCAGAAAGTACGGCCGACTTTGGAAGATGTCTTTTTCTCAAAAATAAATCAAGTTCAGCAGCCTAATTAATCAAAAAACGAACACATATGTTTATCACATTCTTTCTCAGAGAAATCAGAACAGGATTCAAAAGTCCAATGCTTTACATCTTTTTCATCTTATTTACAATCATAGCTACAATTGGAGTTGTTAATGAGAGTATCACACTTGGCGGTTCGGTAGGAAATACATTTAAAAACGCGCCACATATCATGACCTATTATATTGGACGTTTATCATTATTCGGATTGCTCATCGCAACAGCATATTTCAACAATGCAGCTTTACGAGATTACCAACACAATTTTAATACTATTTTGTTTAGTACGGCAATAGACAAAGCAAGTTACTTTTTTGGACGTTTTTTTGGTGCATTATTTTTAGCTATAATTCCACTCTTAGGCGTATTATTTGGCTTTGTTTTCGGGACACATATAGGTATCGATTCAGAAATGATTTCCGCAAACAGAATGGGAACATTATATAGCGCGGCTTTTATAAATAATTTCTTCTTATTCATTCTGCCTAATATGTTTATCGCAGGAACTATCATTTTTGCTGTAGCCAACAAATGGAAAAGCACGATTGTATCTTTTATTGCAACGATTATAATTATTGTTGGATATTTGGTTTCAGGAGCATTTTTACAAGATGTAAACACCGAAAACATAGCTGCTATGACTGATGTTTTAGGGATGAATGCATATTTGATTGATACAAAGTATTTTACTAGTATTGAAAAAAATACTGAAATCGTATCATTCAGTGGATTATTGCTGATCAATAGAATTGTTTGGATAATGTTAGCGATTGGATTGCTTATCATCTCATATTTTTCATTTTCGTTTACACAGAAAAATCAAAAAATAAAAAAAGCAACACAAACGACATCATCTAAAATTTTGGAAACATTTCAATTTCCAATTGTACATACTCAATTTAATTTCAAAACGGTACAAACGCAGTTTGTCAGTCTATTTAAGATCAATTTCTACACATTATGTAAAAGCAATACATTCAAAATTATGTTGCTAGTTGGTGCACTGATTTTACTAAATAAACTTATAAACGGATTGGAGTATTATGGATTGCAATCGTATCCAATAACGCATAAAATACTAGATTTTAGTCGTCCTATAAGCATGGTTGTTGGTATGATTATGTTGGTGTTTTTTAGCGGAGAACTAATTTGGAGAGAACGCGCCAACAATATTAATGACGTTATTGATGGAACACCACACAATTCACTCACTATTTTAGTTGCGAAAATTGCAGCTTTGATTAGTATCAATATTGTATTTGATCTTTTCTTAATTATCGTTTCTATAGCATATCAATTGGCAAATGGATATACGCACATAGAACTTGGTGTATATATAGCTGATTTTTTATATTCAGGACTGCCTTTATTCTGTATTTGGCCCTGCATTTTCATTGCAATTCAAATTGCTTTCAATCATAAATACATAGCATATTTTATTGCTGTTATCTTATTATTTATGTTTGAATTTATAGTGGTAGACACACTTGGAATTCGTTCGTATATGGTAAATCTTGGTTTTACACCAATGTATACCTATTCAGATATGAATGGTTTTAGTGTAGCGGTGATTGCTAAAAATTGGTTCAACTTGTATTGGATATTATTTGGAATGATGTTAGCAACTGTAGCCAGTATTTTTTGGATCAGAGGAAATATAAAAGGCATACAAAATAGATGGAAAGCGGCTAGAAAACAAATTACTAGAAGTTATCTATTGTGCGCAACAGTTATAGGAATATTATTTATATGTACCACAAGCTTTGTTTATTACAATACGCAAATACTCAATTCATATCATTCCGAAACTGAAATCGAAGACATGCAAGAAGCATATGAAAAAAAGTATAAAAAATATGAAGGCATATTACAACCAAAAATCACAAATATTGATTATGATGTAGCAATATATCCCAAAGAAAGAAATGTAATCGCCGACGCAAAAATCATCATTCAAAACAAAAGAAATCAGCCGATAGACTCATTGCATTATTCTTTAATTCACTTCATGAGTTTTGGTGCACAAGGTATGATTCCTCATAAAAGCAATTGGAAAAAAACAGTCACAATTCCAAATGCAAAATTGGTATACAATGATTCAATATTAGGCTACCAAATCTTTAAATTACATACACCATTGCAACCAAATGAAACCATGCAAATAATGTTAGAAACGAGTTATACAAGTCAAGGTTTTGAAAACTCAGTATCAAACATTCGCGTAGTTGAAAACGGAACTTTTTTCGATAGTAATGAAATATTACCAATATTTGGATATGAACCATATAATGAAATTTCAGATGTGCATCACAGGGAAGAAAGAGGTTTAGCTAAGCATGAAGGAATGAAACCGATGGAAGACGCACATGCTACAACAGAAAATTACATCACAAGAAGCATGTCTGATTGGGTAAATATTTCCACAAAAATCTCAACGTCAAGTGATCAAATAGCAGTTTCGCCAGGAACACTAGAAAAACAGTGGACAGAAAACGAGCGATCGTACTTTGAATACAAAAATGATCATGCTTCTTTAAATTTCACCAACTTTATGTCAGCCAGATATGAAATAGCGCGCAAAAAGTGGAACGGAATCGATATTGAAGTCTATTATCATAAAACACATGCGTATAATATAGATATGATGCTTGCTGCAGTAGAAAAATCATTGACATATTACACAAAAAACTTTGGTCCTTATTTTCATAAACAAGCTAGAATTGTAGAGATTCCAAGGTATTACAACTTTGCGCAAGCGTTTCCTGGAACAATGCCGTACACAGAAGGCGGCGGATTCATTACCAACCTTTCCAACGTGGATGATTACAACATTATCTATTCAACAATTGCACACGAAATGGCACATCAATATTGGGCACATCAAGTAATAGGAGCAAACGTACAAGGCGCCACCATGTTGTCGGAAAGTTTTGCAGAATATTCAGCCTTAATGGTGATGAAAAAAGAAGTAAAGGATCCTATTAAAATGAAAGAACTATTAAAATATGATTTTGAACGATATCTCAGAGGAAGAAGCGCAGAAGAAGGAGAAGAAAAACCATTATATACTGTAGAAGATCAAGGATATATTCACTACGGAAAAGGAAGCTTGGTGTTATATGCTTTGCAAGAATATATTGGAGAAGACAATGTAAATAAAGCTTTGAGAGACTTTCTAAAAACATATGCATATAAAGAAGTTCCGTACCCAACAACGATAGATTTTTTAGCGTATTTAGAACCGCAAATTCCAAATGACTTAAAGTATGTGTTAACAGATTGGTTCAAAAAAGTCACTTTGTACGATTACAGTGTAACAGCTGCAACATATGAAGCAAAACCGAGTGGAAACTATGAAGTTAACGTCACTATTGATGCTTCAAAATTTAGAATAAATTCTTCTGGAAAATCACAAAAAGTTTCACAAAATGATTGGGTTGAAATTGGCATCTATGCAGACAATGAAGAAAAAAACTTAATGTTTGTAAAGCGAGTGTTGATTACGCAACAACAAATGAATTTTACCTTTAAAGTAAATGAAATCCCTGCAAAAGCTACTATAGATCCAAAACGCTTATTAATAGAACGTGTGATTGATGATAATGTAAGAGTTGTTACTGAAACAAAAAGTTAATGTTTTGTATTTTAAATCATAAAAGTAATACTATTTCAAAAGCGAACTTCGGTTCGCTTTCTTCTTTTCATACTATACTTTTCCAAGCTGAACCGCTTCTTGCATAGCTTGATAGCGTTTTTTCCAAGCGGCTCTATCTTTATTTAAATGATCGTCAATATGTACAGGATCTTTCGTATTAAAATTTCCGCCCCAACGTAATTTTGGATCATCAATAACTAGACTTAAAAAGTATTTTACAGGATCTGGAACATTTGGGTATTTTTCCAATACTTTAGAATTTGCCCATTTTCCATTTCCATATTGTAAATTCATGTCAATTCCATGCCCAGCCAAATGATTTGAAAAAGTAGCAGGTTTTACAATAGCTCCTTGAACATTTGTAGTAGTTCTAAACGAACTTGTGACATATACAAAAACATTAGCTTGTTTTGCGTAACCATTAATTTTTTCGAGTGAAGGAATAAATTCTACATCTGCTCTACAAGGTTTTCCAGAAAAATTAGAAGCTTCAAATAAGACTAACGGCGATTTCTTACTTGGTAAGTTTTTAGCTGCTAAATCTGTCCATTTACTACCATAATATTGATTAATATCTTTTAGAAAAAGATTAATTAATGGACGCGAAAGTAAATCTCCATCCGATTGAACTCCATTGTCATTTGCATACTTAATCACTGCATTTCGTGTGCTATTTCCATAAAATCCATCAGCGCCAAATTTTGCAAAATTCAATTCATTTCCATAACCTTCTGTATTCAAGAAAACTTGAATGGCAGTAATGCTCATCTTTGTTCCTTTTGAAATGTATTTTTTTGTTCGAAGATCAGACGTATGTATTTGCCATAGAACATACATTTCTGGTAAAAAATCATGACGTTGCAAAATAAGCTTTGCTAACGAATCAGAAACAGAAGTTCCATCACTTGAATGATTATTTCGTTTGGCAAAAGCAGCCACAGCAGCTGTAGTAGCTTGTCCATAATCTCCATCAGCTTGATAATTATCCCATTTCAGTTCTTTTCTAAAACCTAATTCAAACAGTGTTCTTTGAAGATCAGTAATCAATACTTTATCGGATGAACCTTTAAATAATGATTGATTAATATTCCCTTTTTTTAATGCAGATTCTAATAAATTTGAACATTCCATGGTTGTAACTTTTTATCTATAAGCAAATTAAATAAAAATGGTTAGAGTGTAAAAGGGTGAAAACACTTAGTTTTAGTTACTACAACTCATGGAAAATGCTTTATTTTAACTTTGAGAGTAACTGAACTGCTTTTTCAACATCTTCTTGTGCCACATGCAATTCAATGCTTCCGCCAAGTATTCCGACATAAGCAGAATCCATCTTGTTGATTTCAAAATAGTTAATTCCAGCTTCATCTAAAATGTGCTTAGCGTCCATGATTTGAATTTGTTCATTGGTAGTATATACTTTTACGTTACTCATATATTTTCTATTAAATGTTCTTTATTAAGATACAAAAAATGAACCGATTTTACTAGGTTTTGACATTGAATTATGATAAACAAATAAAAAACGTCATTACAAATTTTAATTTTTTGTAATGACGCTTTATATATTTTTTAACTGGCTAACAGCTAAAGGCAAATAGCCAAAAGCTGAAAAGAACCTAATCCTGTAAAGCAAAAACTTTTCTCAACAAATCTGTTGTTCTAGAACCTACTTTGGTACGAATCTTTTTCTCTTCCACAGAAATCATTGTATAGACACCTTTTAGTGCTTCGTTGGTTACATAATCTGTCAAATCAGGATTAACCTTGTTTACAAAAGGAATCTTATTGTAGTTATTGATCAATTCAGACCAAATTCTATCTGCACCAACTTTACTGAATGAATTCTGAATTACAGGTTTAAACTTACCATATAAAGCTGAATTTGTACGACCTTCTAAGTATTGAGTCGCAGCATTGTCAGCACCAAGTAATATATTTTTTGCATCTGCAAACGTAATATCCTTTACTGCGTTTACGAAAATTGGAGTCGCTTCTTTTACAGCATCTTCTGCAGCTCTATTTAGCATTTTAATTCCATCATCGGCTAAACTTCCCAAACCGATGTCGCGCAATGCTTTGTCTACTTTTTGTAATTCTTGAGGCATTAAAATCTTTACAAGTTCATTTTTATAGAAACCATCTTTCAAGGTCAATCGCTGTACTTGTTTGTCAATACCAAAATCTAATGCTTGACGCAATCCTGCTGCAATATCAGCGTTTCCTAATGTTCCTCCTTGTGGTAATTGATTCACAATTCCTTGTAGTTCTGAGCAAGAATTGAACATCAATAATCCAACAAAAGCAATAATGATTTTTTTCATGAGTATATCTTTAAGATTTTTAGACTGTAAAAAAGTACAAAAGTTTAATTAAACTCAAAATTGTACATCGCAAAAATACACGAATAATTATAACAAATCGTTTGTTTCAATTGAAATTTAATATGCTTCATTCCTGAGAAAAAGTAATATTTTCTAGAATTTTACATACAAAAAGACAAGATTTTTAATTTGCAGAAGAAGGAATGAGTGTCTGACTCTAAAAACTCCTAATCTTCCTTTCTTATATATTTCTTAAAAAATGTTCGATTTTTTTGAATATTCCGTAAATTGCATGCCTAAAATATAGACTTCATTACAGATGGAACAAGCGCAACCCTATAAACCAACCTATAAAGTACGAATCGTAACTGCTGCATCACTCTTTGACGGACACGATGCTGCCATCAATATCATGCGAAGAATTATTCAATCAACAGGTGTTGAGGTAATTCACTTAGGACACGATAGAAGTGTGGAAGAAGTAGTAAATACTGCCATTCAAGAAGATGCAAATGCAATTGCAATGACTTCATATCAAGGTGGACACAATGAATACTTTAAGTATATGTATGATTTGTTAAAAGAAAAGGGCGCAGGACACATCAAAATATTTGGTGGCGGTGGTGGTGTAATCCTTCCAGAAGAAATTAAAGATTTGATGGACTATGGAATTACACGTATCTACTCGCCAGATGATGGACGTGAAATGGGATTACAAGGAATGATCAATGATTTAGTACAAAAATCTGATTTTGCTATTGGCGATTCATTAAATGGAGAAGTCAATGTTTTACACGAAAAAAATCCAAAAGCAATTGCACGTGTCATATCTTCAGCAGAAAACTTTCCAGAAGTTGCAAAAGATGCTTTAGATACGATTCACGAAAAAAATAAAACATCAAAAACACCTGTACTTGGAATTACAGGAACTGGTGGAGCAGGAAAATCAAGTTTAGTTGATGAGTTAGTGCGTCGATTTTTAATTGATTTCCCAGAAAAAACAATCGGATTGATTTCTGTTGATCCATCAAAGCGTAAAACTGGTGGCGCTTTATTAGGTGATCGTATTCGTATGAATGCTATCAATTCGCCAAGAGTATACATGCGTAGTTTGGCAACACGTCAATCTAATTTAGCACTTTCAAAATACGTAAATGAAGCGGTTCAAGTATTAAAAGCTGCAGAATATGATTTAATTATTCTAGAAACTTCTGGAATTGGACAATCAGATACAGAAATTATGGAGCACAGTGATGTTGCTTTATATGTAATGACGCCAGAGTTTGGAGCTGCAACGCAATTGGAAAAGATTGATATGCTTGACTTTGCTGATTTAGTTGCCATCAACAAGTTTGACAAAAGAGGTTCGCTTGATGCCTTGCGTGATGTAAAAAAGCAGTACATGCGTAACAACAATCTTTGGGACATTCCTCAAGATCAATTGCCTGTCTATGGAACAATTGCTTCTCAGTTTAACGATCCAGGAATGAATACCTTGTACAAAGCTGTGATGGATAAATTGGCAGAAAAAACAGAAGCTGATTTACAATCAACTTCAAAGATTTCTAGTGAAATGAGTGAGAAGATCTTCGTAATTCCTCCATCAAGAACACGTTATTTATCTGAAATCGCAGAAAACAATAGAGCATACGATAAAAAAGCAGAAGTACAAGTTGAAGTTGCTCAAAAACTATACGGAATCTATAAAACCATAGGATCGATAACAAATGTCACATCGACCGCAGTCGAGATGAAATTCATGTCTAAAACAGGTTTGGACGAAAACATCATTTTAGAACGATTAGACGAAGAAACTGATATCGAATTGGTAAAATTATTACTAAAAGAGTTCGATCGCGTAAAGCTAAACCTTGATCCGTACAACTGGGAAATTATTAACGGTTGGAACGAAAAGGTAAACAAATACAAAAATCCGATCTACACGTTTAAAGTACGTGACAAAGAGATCAAAATTAATACACACACAGAATCCTTATCACATTTACAAATACCAAAAGTGGCTTTGCCAAAGTATCAAGCTTGGGGAGACATTTTAAAATGGTGTTTGCAAGAAAATGTACCAGGAGAATTTCCATATACTTCAGGATTATATCCTTTCAAGCGTACAGGAGAAGATCCAGCGCGTATGTTTGCCGGAGAAGGTGGACCAGAACGTACCAACAAACGTTTCCATTATGTGAGTCAAGGAATGCCTGCAAAACGTTTATCTACAGCGTTTGATAGCGTAACTTTATACGGAAACGATCCAGATTTACGACCAGATATTTATGGTAAAATTGGAAATGCAGGAGTTTCTATCTGTTGTTTAGATGATGCTAAAAAACTATATTCTGGGTTTGATTTAGCACATAAAATGACATCGGTAAGTATGACGATTAATGGTCCTGCGCCAATGTTATTAGGTTTCTTTATGAATGCAGCGATCGATCAGCAATGTGAGATGTACATCAAAGAAAACGGATTAGAAGCAGAAGTAGAAGCAAAAATTGCAGAAATCTACAAAGGAAAAGAACGTCCACAATATAATGGAGAGTTGCCAGAAGGAAATGATGGTTTAGGATTAATGTTACTTGGAGTTACTGGTGATCAAGTGTTACCGGCAGCTGTATATGAAGATATCAAAGTAAAAACCATTGCACAAGTTCGTGGAACTGTTCAGGCAGATATCTTAAAAGAAGATCAAGCGCAGAATACGTGTATTTTCTCTACAGAATTCGCTTTACGATTAATGGGAGATGTACAAGAATATTTCATTGAAAACAATGTTCGTAACTTCTATTCAGTGTCAATTTCTGGATACCACATCGCAGAAGCAGGAGCAAATCCAATTACACAGTTAGCATTAACACTATCTAACGGATTTACCTACGTTGAATACTATTTAAGTAGAGGAATGGATATCAACAAGTTTGGTCCAAATTTATCATTCTTCTTCTCAAACGGAATCGATCCAGAATATGCTGTTATTGGACGTGTAGCACGTAAAATCTGGGCGAAAGCCTTGAAACATAAATACGGAGCCAATGCACGTGCGCAAATGTTAAAATATCACATTCAGACTTCTGGACGTAGTTTGCACGCTCAAGAAATTGATTTCAACGATATTCGTACAACCTTGCAAGCTTTATATGCAATTTATGATAACTGTAACTCGTTACACACAAACGCATATGATGAAGCCATTACTACACCAACAGAAGAATCAGTGCGTAGAGCTATGGCAATTCAGTTGATTATCAACAAAGAATTAGGTTTAGCGAAAAATGAAAATCCAATTCAAGGTTCATTCATCATTGAAGAATTGACAGATTTAGTTGAGGAAGCTGTATTAATGGAGTTTGATAGAATTACGGAACGTGGTGGCGTATTAGGAGCAATGGAGACAATGTATCAACGTTCTAAAATTCAGGAAGAAAGCTTGTATTATGAAACCTTAAAGCACAACGGACAATTCCCTATTATTGGTGTAAACACATTCTTAAGTAGTAAAGGTTCACCAACAGTAGTGCCTAAAGAAGTAATTCGTGCAACAGAAGAAGAAAAACAATATCAAATTAAGATATTAGAAAACCTTCACAGCGCGCATGATACCAAAGAATTACTTCATGATTTACAATTAAAAGCGGTGAATAATGAAAACATATTCGAAGCTTTAATGAATGTTTGTAAAGTATGTTCATTAGGTCAAATTACGGCAGCATTATTTGAAGTAGGAGGACAGTATCGCAGAAATATGTAAACTGACTGTATCATCACAAAATAATTTAAAAAACTTGGTTGACTTTGGACAGTATTATTGCTATTTTAACTAAAGTTAGATGTAAATCAATATGTATTTAGTAATCCTCATAAAATCTAAATATAAGCACTCGTAATGAAACATGATGAGTATCCGCTTCAGTTTTTAGCAGTTATACAACATACTGCAAATGTGGTTGAAGTGGAAGAAGTATTTTTTGACAAACTCAGGAATAATTCGAAGTATCAAGAATTATGTTTAGAATTGTATTCGTATCCAACAGAAGAACATGACATTTTTTGGAATGTAGATGATTCTCTTATAAACTCGGATTTAAGACTACATCAAAAAGATTTTTCAGCATATTACATAGCAATAGATATGCCTGTTTTTTATGTGTATCTCAATCATTCATTTTGTGTATTACTCATTGATCATTGGAAGTTGTTTTTGGTAGAGAAAGCGTATCATGATACTATTCTATCTATCATAGAAGAAATTATCATAGGTTTAGGCACTGCAAATAAAGAGTGTGTTTTTGCTGCAACTGACCAACAAGAAGATTATTCCATTTTTGAAAAACACATATTAAACACCAACAAAATGTTATCCTTTAAATCCATCAAAGAAATCAAAGATTTTTTTGATGCTACTGGAGTTCAAGAATTAAGTAACTCTCAAAATTCAACTCTTGGTTACATCTATAAAAACTGGAATAAGTAAACAATATCGAAGAAATCCATACTTTCATCTAAACAGAAAATATATACTACCAAAAATGTATGAATCGTGTCGGTTCATACATTTTTTATACATACTCATACAAAAGGAAGTACTTTCATGCATGTAAAACTAAATAGGGGCAAACTACATGAGGGCAAAACTACTTCTCTTAGGAATATTTTTATTCACTAACATATATTGCTATGCACAAGCACCAGCAAATGACGATTGTGCAAATGCTGAAATTATCTCTGTAACAACGACTGGATTTACAAATGTAAGTTTCAACAACGGAATGGCAACACAAAGCCTATTGAGTAGTTGCGATACTTCTTCAACTTCATACTTAGACATTTGGTACGAATTCACAATGCCAGTCAATGGAAACATCAGAATAACGAATGTAAACTTTGCAGATGGATTTTCCTTGTATACTACTTGTGGCGGAGCAGAAATTGCTTGTTTTTACGATGATGGATTTTTCTATGGTCTTTCTGCAGGAACATATAAACTTAGAGCTGTAAGTACTGCCAGTCAAGCTGGAGCGGATAGTTTTCGCATTCAAGCATTTGAAGCTGCAACCAATGACGAATGCGCAAGTGCCGAAGTCATTACAGATGATATCACAACACAACGTACAATAAACTACAACAATGCAAGAGCTACAGAAAGCTTAGACAGTAGTTGTGATACAGCTTCCAATTCAAATCTAGACCTTTGGTATGAATTTACGATGCCAGTCAATGGAAACTTACGAATTTCAGGTGTCAATTTCGCGGATGGTTTTACACTTTACGACAACTGCGGAAGTGTTCCTACTGAATTAGACTGCTTTTATGACGATCATTTTGTCTACAATCTCGCAATGGGAACCTATATATTGCGTGTAACGAGTACAGCTGGTTTTTCAGGAAGCGATAGTTTTATAATTCAGGCAATAGAAACAGCAACCAATGACGAATGCGCTAATGCAGAAGTCATTATGGACGATATCACAACTGCAAGAACAATTAATTTTAACAATGCAGCAGCAACACAAAGTTTACAGAGTAGTTGTGACAATCCTTCAAATACATATTTAGATCTTTGGTACGAGTTTACAATGCCAGTCAATGGAAACTTACGAATTTCAGGAGTAAACTTCGCTGATGGCTTTACATTATATGATAACTGCGGAACGATTCCAACAGAAATTGATTGTTTTTATGATGATAATTTTACGTTTGGACTTACAACAGGAACTTATACCTTACGTGTTACAAGTTTAGATGTGAATGCAGGAAATGATAGTTTTGTCATTCAAGCTTTTGAAGCAGTAGCAAATGATGAATGTGCTAACGCAGAAGTCATCACAGAAAATATTACAACAGCAACAACAATTAATTTCAACAATGCAAACGCAACCCAAAGTCTAGAAAGTAGTTGTGATACAAGCAATACAGAAGATTACTTAGACGTTTGGTTCGAATTTACCATGCCAGTAAACGGAAACTTAAGAATCTCAGGAGTAAACTTTGCAGATGGCTTCACCTTATATGACAATTGTGGAACAGTACCAACTGAACTTGATTGCTTTTACGACGATCATTTTGTATACAATTTAACAACAGGAACCTATATTTTACGTGTTACTAGTACTGCAGCATTTGCAGGCGCAGATAGCTTTATAATTCAAGCTTTTGAAACAGCAACGAATGACGAATGTGCCACTGCAGAAGTCATTACAGAAGATATCACTACACAAAGAACTATCAATTTTAATAACGCAGCAGCTACAGAAAGTTTGGATGGAAGTTGCGATACTGTTTCAAACACATACTTAGACCTTTGGTATGAATTCACCATGCCCGTCACAGGAAATATATACATTTCTGGTGCTAATTTTGCAGACAGATTTACTATTTATGATACTTGTGGAGGATCAGAATTAGCATGCTTTGCAGATGATGGTTTTGCATACAGTCTAACTCCTGGAACTTATTATTTACGAGCATACAGTACAGATGATAATGCTGATGCTGATAGTTTTAATATTCAAGCGTTTGAACAATTACCAAATGATGATTGCGCCAATGCTGAAATGATCTCAGTGGCTGGAGTAGGAGCATGCGGAACACAAAATATTACAGTTGATACACGAAGAGCAACAGAAACAGTTACACCAGCAACAGGAAGTTGTTTTAGTACATCGCAAGTTTGGCTAGATGCTTGGTATGCTTTTGAAGCGCCAATTACAGGAAACATAAGCCTTACGAGTACAAGTTTTAATAACATATTTGCTGTGTATGAATCTTGCGGTGGATCAGAAGTAGCATGTTTTGCAGACGATGGAATTATTCCTGTCGTTTTTGGAAATACGTATTATATACAAGCTGCCAGAGCAACTACATCTGCTGGAGCAATTACTTTTTGTTTAGAAGGATCGCCGACAGTAGCGGAAGGAATTGTAGGAACTTGTGAAAACATACCAGCCATAGAAATATCAACAACACAAGGAAATATCAACGAATGGGTTCCAGTTTTAGACGCTTCAGGAGCTATTGTAGCGGCTATAAATGCAAACGGAAACGATTTGGGAACAATAACAACCACATTATTCATTGACAATGCTGATACCAGAGACTTTTCTGGGCAACCGTATTTACGGAGAGAAGTCTCTATCAGCACCTCAAATGCGCCATCTAGTAGTGTAAATGTACGTTTATACATGTTAGGTGATGAGGTAGATGATTTAATTTTAGCAGATACTGATTTCAATACAATTAGTGATTTAGAAATCATGAAAGTAAACGGAAATACATGTTCTGCTGGATATGTTTCTGGTGGAGATTATATTCAAACTAGCGGAACTTCTTATCTGGATGATTATTACATACAGTTTGCGACAAATTCGTTCTCAGTATTTTATCCAACATCCACTAATTTAAGCAGTACTTTAAGTATTCAGTCTAATGAAAATAATGAACTAGGCGTTTCTGTCGTACCAACACTAACAGATGGAATCATCTATTTGCAAGCAGGCAAAGCAATTTCAAATGTAAATGTACATGTATTTGATATTACGGGAAGAAACATCTATCAAACAACATTCGAGACTATCAATCAAACAAAACAAACAGTAAACTTATCAAGGTATCAATCAGGAATATATTTTATGAAGATATCACAAAACAGCAAACAATTCACCAAACGAATTGTATTAAAATAGTAATAGTTAGTAGTCTGATACTAAACTTAAAGTGCCATAACGTGTTTTAGTCTTTACACTGGGTTGCACTTTTATTTTTTTATGAAATGAGAAATCTTCTGTAGTAAATGCTCATTTTTAGTTCGTTATTCTTCATCATTCCAAACAACTGATGTTAACTTCCACGTATCATTTTTTTTGATGAACTGCATGATTTTTACACCTTTAGTTTCAAAATACACTCCATTATAATTTCCTGATTTTTCATACAAACTCCAGCGTTGCGCAATGTTTTTAAATATTTTAGTCTTTGAAGAGATTTCACTTTCGCAAAAATTAGTAAGAGTTCCGTCGTTTAAAATTTGTTTTCGTGGTGTTACAAATGTATCTAGAGAATAAATTTCTTGAGATGTTTTCGTATTATTTATAAGAATTCCATCAGAAATAAATAACTCAGTTATTTTTTCCACATTAGGAATATTTCCGGCTGTATTGGTGAAAAGGTCAAAAAAGCTTGTCGTTATTTCTTCTATATCTTTTTGATCTTGAAGATATTTTGATGGTGTAAATACAAGTACAGAATCGTTTTTAGACAATGTTAATGTCCTTTCAAAAGAGAGTCCAATTTTTTCTAACACAGCAATAGAAGCTTTATTTTTTGCATCCGTAATCGCAATAATAGTGTTGATTCCTAAATGATAACGCGCATAATTCATGGTAGCATTCGCTATTTCGTATGCATATCCTAATCTTACATATTTTGGTAGTAATGCATATCCGATGTCTATATCATCTAGCGTTTCTCTATCAACCAAGCCACACATTCCAATTGGAGTTTTCGTTTCTTTGAGAGCTACTAACCAAAGTCCAAATCCGTTGTTTTGATAACTTACTATTAAACTGTTTTTTATATAGTTTCGAGCATCTTCAAGGTTTTTTACATTTTTGTCTCCGATAAATTCAAGCCAATTTGGTGTGTTCAATAATTCAAGAATAAAATGCGCATCGTGTATGGTAAATTCGCGAAGCGTAAGTCGAGTGGTTTCTAAGATGATTTTTTCCTGCATAAATAAGTGGATTTTGTGAGGTTAAATATCTAGAAAAATTAGTGTTGATGAGCATGACAAATGGCTCATAAAGAGCTAAAATTATGCGCGTTTCATGAAGTTTCGTAACAATTACATACATAATTCGTCATAAAGAAACAGTTTTTAAGTTATTTTCATCTTTTTAGCATCATGCGTTTTTTAGATTTACTTCTTATTTTTATGAGTAGTGCCGGATTACTACACGGTATTACATTTGCGATATATCTTGCCTTTTTTAAAAAGAAAAAAACAGTAACAAATTATCTGTTAGCCGCGATACTAATTGTAATGGCTTTTAGAATAGGAAAGTCCGTAATGCTTAATTTTGGCAGTCATCTTGAACCATTATTTATTTTTTCTGGCTTAGCACTTCTAGTATGTGTCGGACCTTTGTTACGTTGGTATGTAAAAGGAATGACGGAAACAAACTTTAAGATATCACGATATTCACTTTTAGAATTGATTCCGTTTGTATTTATATTTACAGCTAGTTTTTTTGCTCCAACTGATATCTTTGAAACCACAAATCAGCAACTATTGTATTCTTTGGGGCTATTTTCATGTTTATATACTTACATTTCGCGATGTATATCATCATATCTGCACTTCATCTTAAAAAGATACTTCAGAAGCACCAAACAACTCACCAGACAAAATCTCATAAATCCATATATAAATGGTTGCGCATACTTTTGATTGGTTTTGGAATTATCTGGATTTCTTATGTATTAAATATGATTGAAGATGCTGTGCCTTATGTTATTGGACCTATCATGTACTCACTAGTGATATATTATGTCAGTATTGTAGCGTATCAACTTAAAATCACCGACATTGATGGTAATGTTTTCAAAATAAATGATGATAGTGTATTATTTGATCAAATATATTCGCTTTTTATTGATGAAAAATTATATTTGGAATCAACAGTGTCGCTCACAAAATTGAGTAAGCGAATTGGAAAAAGTAACCAAAAAACATCTGAAGTTATCAACCAATATGCCAAACAAAATTTTAACGATTTTGTGAATTATCATCGTGTTCAAGATGCTAAAAAACTATTGACGGATTCAGAATCTGCTAAGTATACAATCTCTTCCATTGCTTTTGATGTTGGTTTCAATAGTTTGTCTTCTTTTAATAGTGCTTTTAAAAAGTTTGAAAGTATGACGCCTTCTGTCTATCGTAAAAAAACGCTGTAAATAAAATCAAATACTTATCAGGTGTTTTATCCTTGATTTTTTCTGTCTAATTCACATTTCTTAGCAAAAGAAACCAAGCTTGTTAAGTTGAAGAAATCACCTATTTTTCCTTGCATTGCAGCTATAATTCCGTGTTGCGCTATTAATACCCTATTTACAGGTTTTTGTTCTATGATTAGTAAAGATGTAAGTACTTCTTTGGCTTTCTGTTCTCCATGTTTTCCATAAGCTAAAAGAACTTTTATAGCATTTTCTTCATCAGTGAGCGCTCTGTGTTTCGGTTGATAGCCCATTTGAGCAATCATACGTTCTGCAACTACCCAAGTTGACCAAGGATTTTGACCTGTAATTAGGTTATTATCATGACTTATTTTTTCGAGATACATGTCACCTTCATTAAATATAGCGCCGCTTTCCGTGATTTTGTCTTGTAAAAGGAAAGGAAATACAGAAGCTGCATCTGAAATTAATAAAAGCTCTTCTTTGTTTGTAAAACTACTAATGGTTTTATTTTTTAGAATATGTGTACCATCATCTAAAGTAACATTGACCAATGCAGAAGGTCCGTGACAAACTGCGCCTATTACTTTATTAGCTTGGTAATAGTTTTTTACGATAGATTGGATGGTTTTATTTTCGGGAAAATCATACATCGTTCCTTTTCCGCCAGCAAAATAAACTGCATCATAATCTGTAAACTCAATATTTTCTAACGGAATTGTATGGTTCGCTTTATACATAGCAATACTATCATTTAAAAAAGCATAATCATACATTCCCATATCTTCATCATCAATAACGACAGGAGCTTTTCCGCCTTTTGGACTCGCAACATCAACCTTAAATCCGTTCGCTTCAAAGGTATAGTAAGCACGTGCCAACTCTGTCAATTCATATCCTGTAGGTTTATCGGTTGTTCCCATAGTTTTTGTACTTGTCACTACGGCTAAAATTTTACCTCTTGTCGGAACAATGTTCTCGGATAAATATGGTAAATCCTTTTTTTGAGTAGTTTCTAATGATAAATCTTTTTGAGGAATTAAACTCATAAACCAAAACCCAAAACAAACAATAATGACGAGTAAGGTTACAATACTTAGTGAAGTCCATTTTAATATTTTATACTTTTTAAACATTTTATCGAATTTTAAATTTTGTATAAAACAACGAACTAAACGTTATAAACACTGACGAAATGATAATATCGTCAGTGTATTTTATCATATTGAAATATGTTTGTTTTCTAAATCGGTTACTTAGCTTGTAGAAAGAAATAGGTAGCGTGAGAAAATCAATTGACAAATGTCAAATATCATCTTTGAAGTAATCAATATAAAAGATGCGCTAAAAGAGTTTGCTGAGAGTAAGTATATGAATCAGAAGAAAATGTTTAAGTATCATAATTATAATAGTCGATAATTTGATACTTAATTTAAAGTGCCACAAAGTATTTTTAAGTCTTTACACTGCGTGGCACTTTTATTTCTTTAAATACTTTTTCCTTTTGCTAATTTTCGTAGGTTTTTTAGCTTATTGGTAATGTCAGATGCAGCTTCTTTATTTTTCTGTTTTCTTAAGGTAGCTCTCGACTTTTCAAATATTTTGATATAGTGTTCAAACACTTTTTCTTGAATTAGTGGTTCATCTACAACGTTGTACAATCCGGCTAAAATCCATTCGAAAATTCCATAATGATTTAAGCTTCCGTTTAAGAAATTTTTCAATCCAACAATCATGTTTTCATCCCAATTTTTAATTTCCATAATTCCTCTAAAAACGTCAGTTGTACCACTGTAAATACTCATAAACCATTCGGAAAGTTCATGGAAATATGCTGCTTCTGCTTCTTTTCCTTCAGCTTTGTAATACTCAGAAATCGATTCGCAAGAAGTATTACAGCATATATATCCGTTACTACACCATATAAATCCAGATACATCTATAGTACCATTAATAAGTCCATTTACAAACACTGAAAGTCCCATTAGATGATGTTTCATGTCCTCATTTTCTAACAAGGCTGAATGTTGAGGTAACTGTTCTGTCATTTCCTCTAATTTTGCTTCAAAATCATCATGTGACGCCCATAACGGTAATAAATTGACAGCCAGTGCACGTTCTATGATTTCTTGGTTTAATTCACCTCCATTTTGTATATATTCTTTCAAATGGTCGCAGGCACTTAAGTAATTTTTGAATGAGTTTCCTGCTAACTTTTCAATTAATTCTTCTTTTTTCATAAAATAATCTGATGCTTATTTGGCCTTTATATTTATATAAAATGGAATATTATTTAATTTTTATTTCAAGCGTTTAAAAACATACCCTGCTTTTTCTGCGCCCCAAACATGTTCGTCTTTAGCGTCAAAACCGCGGTCCCAACTCACAATTTCATTAGCTTTTACAGTTACTTCAGAAGTAGCATAACTTGCGCCACGCATAGTACTTTTACAATCTTTTTCGTTGGTACTTCCTGTGTAGTAATTTCCTTTTTTCTCTAAAATTACTGCGCAACCTTCACGCTCTTTCAACATAGAAATATCAAATTGATCAAAATAATCAGGTGTTTTCCACTTTCCAATAGCTTCTTTTGGGTTTTCTAAGGTGTAGACTTTACTTGAAAATTTACCATTTTCTAGCTTTTCTAATTGATATACACGTTGGCGATATGGTTTGTTTTGATTGCTGTTAAGTGCTTGTTCAACATATAACCAATGACCATCTTTTGATGTCCAAATTGGATACATATGTAGCGAAATATTATAATAACTATCGTCAGCAGTAGCTTGCTCACTACTATCAAACGAACCTGTCATTAATGTCTGTAAAGCTTTCAATTCATCACTTTTATTGACAGATTTATAACTGTTACAACTAGACATTATAAAAGAAAAAATTGCCGTAGCAAGATATAGATATGTTCTTTTCATTTTTGATTGAATTAGGGATGTATTAAGGTTGATATCCGGTAAATGTAGAGAATATAGGATACTTTTCAAATTTACCTAGCTAATAGTTTTCTAGGTAAAACGTTAAAAATGAACAAATTTTCAATTAATTCTGTAATTTTAAAAAAAGTATTGGGCATGCGTGTTGTAGTTTTCCTCATATTGAACTTGTATATTATTGCAGGATTTTCACAAACAAATCGTTTTGAAAAGGGTAAAATCCTGAATTCACTTTATGTTAAAAACAGCACAGATACGTATGCTGTATATCTTCCAAAATCATATGACGAAACAAAGCTTACGGCTGCTGTTTTTATATTTGATCCAAGTGGAAATGGCGCATTAGGTATTCAACCTTTTATATCTTCGGCAGAAAAATTTAATTATGTATTGATTGCTTCAAACGTAACTAGAAATGGTGTTCCTTACGATACAAATTTTGCGGTTGCTAATAGATTGTTTGCGACTGTTTTCTCCACATTCAAAATTGATGAAAAACAAATTTACGCAGCAGGTTTTTCAGGCGGTTCGCGTTTGGCAACTGCTATTGCTGCACTAACTGACAAAATGCAAGGTGTCATTGCTTGTGGCGCAGGTTTGGCTATCAATAAATCATTCACGCCAAGTAAAAAAATGTTTTCGTTTGTAGGTTTGGTCGGTGATGAAGATATGAATTACCAAGAAATGTTTACGACAAAAAATTGGTTAGATAAATTTGATGTTCCGAATGAATTAATAGTTTATAATGATACACATCGTTGGCCACCAAGTCATCAAATAGAACGTGCTTTTAGTTGGTTGGAATTACGCGCTTATGAGAAAGAAATTAGGCCTTTAAATCCCAATTTTGTAAAGCAATACTATACTTCTCAAGAAACAATTGCCGATTCGTTGGCAAAGCATAATAATAGATTTCGAGCTTTGTTGGAATATGAAAGCATGACCAAAAACTTTAAGTATTATTATACACTTACAGATATTCAAGCCAAAATAGAAACGATAAAAGCATCGCAAGAATATAAAAATGAAATTGCGCTTAGAAAAGTTTATTTAAAAAAAGAAAATGTACTGTATGAAAAATTTTCTAAGGTATATTCTAATGATATTTTGACAGCAACATCAGAAGATAATTTTCAATGGTGGCGCAAAGAATTAAAGAAGATAAATGTTGAGATAACTAAAGAAAAAGTTCCACTCACTGTAAAAATGTTGAAACGTTTAAAATCTACACTTTTTGCAGGTGTTTACGAATCTTCTATGGGATATATTGGCGCAAAAAAATACAAACATGCGTTGTATTGCGATCAATTGTTAGTGTATTTCAATCCTGAGCAAGCGTATTGGTATTACAGAGTAGCACAAAGTTATGCGCGAAATGATGATTTTAAACATACGATTCGAAACTTAAAGAAAGCAAAAGAACTAGGATTACAACGTTTTAATGAGATTCAAAACGCACCACTTTTTGCAAAATTCAAACAAAAGAAAAAATTTAAAAAGCTTTTTGAGTCAGCATCTGAATAAAACTATGAATACATCTTCTGAATATAGCGAGAAGGCGTATCGTTCATCAACGATTTAAAAGTCTTATTAAATGTTGATTTCGAATTAAAACCTGCATCCATTGCGATAGCTAATAAGGTTTGTTTCTTGTGTTCACCATCTTCAATTTTCCTTAAAAAGGCTTTTACTCTGTATTCGTTTATATATTCATAAAATGTTTTTTCATACACGGAATTCAATAACCAAGAAAGATTATTTGAAGACGTATCTACTCTTCTAGCAAGTATTTTTAAGCTTAAATCAGAACGCATAAAAATTTTCTCTTCCTCAATTAATAGTTGTAATTTTTTGGTAATGATTGCAATTTTTTCCTCATTCAATCGATCTTTAGAAGTATTATTTTTCTTTTCAACTTGCAAACGCACAATCTCAGGTTGTGTAAAACTAAAGTACCCGACAATAAAGAGGAAAACTGCCATAGAAATCCAAACAAGCTGGTATATAATGAACGAGTCATAACTATGTATGACATACGTTCTAAAAATTCCAACTGACCAAAATAATATAATAGCACACATTCCAAGTAAAGTGAATGTAAGATAGCGCGATAATTTATGTGCATGCGCTAATTGTGTTTGTTCTGAATTTTTGATTTTTAAGACAATTTTATAGGATAAAAAACTATAGGCACTCAAAGAGATAACGCCAGCTAGTTCCATACCTAAGTATATAACTCCCATAGTGTCTGTGTAACTTAATCGAATATATTCTTCTGTTGTAATAGTTAATGACCAAGAGAAAAATAGAAATAATAAAAGTGCTGGAATATAATGTTTAAAAGCGAGTATGTTTTTAGGATGATGTTTAAAAACCAATGCTCTAAAATACATATACAACAAAGGACCAAATAGATAAATAGTACAATCAGATAATAGTGCTGGTCTCCAAATCCATATGGCTTTTATTTGAAATATAGCCATTTTACCAGCAAAGATAAATGTTGCTAATCCTATAATAATCATTAAAATAGTATTGGCTTTTTTATTTTTTTGAGAAGTAAAGTGTAAAGAAACTATTAAAAATATTCCTTGAACAACACCAGCAAATAATACAAGATCTAAGAAAGAAAACGCCATCTTTTTTAATTTTCAATATACTCAGAAATTATCCTAAAAAACTCTTAAAATAGACGTTGAACTCTAGAACTCCCTTTTTGTAAATATTTTTTTATTGTAATGCCTTTTTTTACAGTAAAGTACAGGTTTTCCGATGTGCGTGCAATTTATAAATTCGACATAATAAGTGCGTGTGAGAATGCACAAACACACATGTTACACCTCTAAAAACGTGACTTGTACATGATGATTTTCTACATTCGTTTCCTCATAACATTAAAACCGTTTATTATGAAAAAAAAACATTTATCAAAGAAATTACATCTTAAGAAAAGATCAATTTCATCTTTAAAATCACAAACAATTGTAGGAGGAGCCACCAATAGTGATTGCTGTCCAGTACCATTTACACTTGTATTCACTTGCGCCGTAGCTTGTATACCTAGCAAAGTTTGTGTTTCTGATAAATGCACAAACTAAAAAGTATTAACCATAAGTTTAATTTAAAATTATTTAAATCATGAAAAAACAGAAAAAAACCATTTTATCATTACGTAAAAAGACCATTTCAAAACTAGATCATGTAAAAGGTGGAGTTGCATTGGCAGGAGATACAGAAACAGATACTATAACAGATACAGTTACGCACACGGTAACAGATACTGTGACAGATACTATTACTGATACAATTACGCACACTATAACACACACAATTACGCATACTGCCTAATGTTTGTATATTAGAGAATACTATTATATACACTAAAGGAATGTTTAACGACATTCCTTTTTTTGAATTTTGTATCTTCAAAGAGAGAAACCAAAAATTAAAACTATCATGAAAAAAAGGACAATTAAAAGTTTAGCAATCAACAAAAACACGATTTCTAAATTTAACCATTTACACAAGTTAAAAGGAGGAAACGGCTCAGAAACAAGTTGTTTGTGCGGACCAAGTCAATGTGAATGTTTGGCAGATGAATCTTTCTGAATACTTAAAAAGTTGAAGTTTAAAAAAGGACACGTTTTTGTGTCTTTTTTTATGAGTAAACATAATAACTAATCAGTACACATTTCATCCATACAACAGCCAACACCATCGTCAGATAAAGGATTGTTATAACAAGGACAACCTTCACTTTGTGTGTACCTAAAAAGATGACACATCTTCCAAAATTTCCTTTAACAGAAGCTTGTTCAAATTTATTTAATGGTTTAGTTCTTTTAAGATTTATAATTAATTTTAATACGGTCTATTATTAGGGTTAATAAGCGAAAAAGTTAAAAAAAGGATCAACCGTTTCATTACAATAATGCCATATTTAACATTTTTAATAAATTCAACGATAGAGTTATGGGTTTATTTAAATGCTTTTCGAGTTCGTTTTCTAAGTTTGACAAGTCGATCTTTATAATACACTTTCAATTCATCAATAAACGTATATGGATTGTCATATTCCGTTACAACTTTATACAAGGAAGAATTTTTTAATTGAATGAGTTCTGTTTTTAATCGTTCAATTTCAGATTTTAAATACGATTTTTTATCAGCCTTAAGCACTACACTTACGGCAGTTTTTTCGGAAAGAGTAGCTAATTCCATATCGCTAAAAATATGTGCATGATATGCTTTTAGCATTTCCAAATCACCTTCTTTATAAATTTGGATTAACTTGGCTGTTACATTTGTAGCAAGATCTACTTGTTCATTTGTAAAATAAAAATTATCTGGATGTACGTGAAGCATCGCTTCTCTATACAAACGTTTTTTTTCTTTTGAATGATTTACATTTTTATCTTTACTAGGCTTGGAAATTACTTTAATACCTTTTGGAGCTACATAGTTTCTTCCGCGTTGTTTTTGTTGCAAACGTTGTTGTTTCTTGGCAGACTTTAATTCTTTGTAAATGATCGTTAATTCTTGCACTTCCACAATTTCGTCTGTCAAATGTGAGTGAATAAGATTTTTAAGCGCTTGTACTTTTTGTTCAACCGTATCATATTCTTTTTGCAACTGTTTCAATTGCAATTTCAAATCAATAGTGTCAAGATTTGTTTGTATGGGAAGATTTTCTTCAGACATTTCACAAAAATACAATACAAAAACAAAAAAGCTTCTGTGAGTTTTCAAATCATTATAATATTGCACAATATTTTACCTACCTTTAAAACATCAATCAATAAAAAACATGTACGCGCACATAGAATCTACAGTAACGGCAATAGTTTGTTTACTCACGGCATTTGTCATACAACGTATTTATGACAAAGAACGCAAACAACAAAATATCAATACAATTAGTGGAATAAAATGGTTTGGACTGGCAATTTTTGCATGGGGAATTGGCGCATTGGTAACTTTAATAACGACTAAATACTTTGAAGTTTCCGCACAGGCTAAATTGTTAATTTATTGGAGCGTGTTTATCTCATTGATCAATTCGTTATTTATTTTACTATCCTTACCTTCTATAGAGCATCAAAAACAACGCAATATGATTGTGCGTATTGTAGAACGTTTTTCTGTAAAAGAATTCGTGATGTTATTTGGCGGTATTTTCAGTATGATTGCCTTTGTGTTTATAGCTACTTCATACACAAATCCAGACATTAGTAGTAGTTTTATTTGGTTGATAGATATTCCTATTTCATTAGTTGTTGCGCTGGCTTTATTATATGAATTGAATAGTGCTTTTATCAATAGAAATATGAAATTCATGTACTTACCGTGCTTTTCATTATTCGTGTTGATCATCATTGCCGTTTCCCACAGAATCATCCCACATGAATTAGTCCAAGAATATATCACTTTAACTAATTGGAGTCTGATTGGAATTATTACAGCAATTTCGTTTAAATTCATCTTTATTCTTCTCTTTTCAATTCTCTTATATAGTTGGAAATTTTTATCTGAAAAAGAACAACAACAATCAGAGTTTGAATTATTAGAAACAGAGCGAGACTCTTTATTAGAAGACAATGAAAAGTTAGGTATTGCCAATGAAAGTCACATTGATACAATTCAATCGTTGACTAAAAAGCTAAAACAGGAAGAAAAGAAAGTTGCTAAACTACAAGAAGCTTCTAAAATTGAATTATCAGATCGTCAAAAAGAAGTCTTGGCAAATTTAGGCATATGTGGCAGAAAAAAATCTTATACAGAAATTGCCGAAGCGATGCATATTAGTGTTGATGGTTTTCAAGCACATATTTACCAAATCAAAAAAATACTCAACATTAGTGGTTCAGGCGGAAAAGAACAACTCATTGCGTATGCTACAGAAAACAATTTACTTCAATTTGCTACAATTGATTGTGATTAATTAAATAAAGACTTCACTACATTTTGATTCAAGTGTTGAAACAACTAGAATCGCCATCATGTTTGGAATCAAAGATTTATTATTTGGAAAAAAAGTAAGAATAACTATTCCTAATTTGGGAATATTTGAAGCACGTGTCAAAAAGAATTCTTAGAAAGAAATAATATGGACATGCGATGCAAATTCGGCATATGAAAATAAGGAAGTTATACTTTTATTATTAGGAAATGAAAAAGAACCATATCAAAGCCAAATAGAAAATGCTCATTTGGTATTGAAAAATGAAGAAGATATCAAGAAAAAAGCTGTAGAAGAGATTATAAAAGACACAAGATTACAGCAAAAAATGAAAGGTCACAACATAGAAGACTTTAAACTAACCTGTATTTATCCTTACCAAAATGAAGGCATTGCATATGAGCTTTCATACGAATCTGAAGAAGGTGGATACATTGGTGCCGTATTTAAAGATGGTATAATTTCAGAAGTAAATTTTGATACTATCTAAATAAAAAATCATGATTAAGCACATACTTAACTACTTCCAATACTAAAAACATCACTACGTAACCTTTTGTAATACAGTACATAATTTCATCTTCGTACCAATCAAAAAACGAACAGATGAAATCAATACAATTAATTCTTGTAAGCCTGTGTTTCCCCATTTTTACACTTGCACAAGAACCCGCGGAATCTCTAGATATACTAATTAATGAAAGTTTTGAAAACAGTACCAACTGGTTTACAGAAGCTATCTTTGCAGAAATTCCTATAACGGATGAAGTAGGAATTCCGTGGGTTTTAATTGTATTGATAATTGGTGCAAGCTATTTTACGCTGTACTTTAAATTCATCAATATTCGTGGCTTTTTTACAGCGATAAAAGTTATAAAAGGCGATTATGACGATTTAGAAAACAATCAAAAGGTTGAGGTTTCTACGTCTGTGTATTATACAACCGAAACTCTTGATAATCCTGATACGGTTCGTGTAGAAGGGAACGAAGGAGAAGTGTCACATTTTCAAGCGTTGACAGCAGCTTTGTCGGCTACAGTTGGGCTTGGTAATATTGCTGGAGTTGCCATTGCCTTATCTATTGGCGGACCTGGCGCTACATTTTGGATGATCATAGTTGGGTTTTTAGGAATGGCTTCCAAATTTGTAGAATGTACACTAGGTGTAAAGTATCGTGAAATAGACGAAAATGGTGTTGTTTTTGGCGGTCCAATGTATTATTTAAAAAAAGGACTAAGCGAAAAAGGATGGAAACGTTTGGGGAAATTTTTGGCAGTTGTTTTTGCAATTATGTGTATTGGCGGATCATTTGGCGGAGGTAATATGTTTCAAGTCAATCAAGCATTTCAATTATTTCAATACGTAACTGGTGGCGAAGAAAGTATATTATATGGAAAAGGTTGGCTTTTTGGTTTAATAATGGCAACGCTTGTTGGAATTGTTATTATTGGTGGAATTAAAAAAATAGCAAAAGTCACAGACAAAGTCGTTCCTTTAATGGTTGTTATCTATGTCATAGCCATTTTTGTTATCCTCGGAATAAACTATCAACGTATTCCTGCTGCTTTTGGTGAAATATTCAAAGGAGCATTTAGTTATGAAGGTGTTGCGGGCGGATGTATTGGTGTAATGATTCAAGGATTCAAGCGAGCAGCATTTTCCAATGAAGCAGGAATTGGTTCATCGTCTATTGCACATTCGGCTGTAAAAACTAAGTATGCCGCTAGTGAAGGTTTGGTCGCTTTGTTAGAACCGTTTATTGATACAGTTGTGGTTTGTACCATGACGGCTTTAGTACTCATTATCACAGGACAAATTACAGCAGGAACAGAAGTTTCTTATGAACAAGGTGCTATCTTAACATCTAATGCCTTAGAAAGTGGGATATCTTGGTTTCCGTATCTGTTAAGTATTGCGGTTATTTTATTTGCATTTTCTTCGATGATCTCTTGGTCATACTACGGACATCAAGCATGGTCATATTTGTTTGGAAGAAGTAAAAAAGCAGAATATATATACAAAACAATCTTTTGCTTATTTGTTGTTATTGGTGCTGCAGCAAGCTTACAAGCAGTTATTGATTTTGCAGACGCCATGGTGTTTGCCATGTTAGTTCCCAATATGATTGGACTCTATTTATTAGCTCCAAAAGTTAAAGAAGAATTGTTGCGTTACAAGAAAGCAATATCAAGACATGCAAACACTGAAAAATAAATTTCTCATAAAGTGCATCTTTTTGAATCGTTTTTCGTCTACTGTATGAATTTTAAAAATCAAACATCATGAGAAATCATAAAAATTGTACATGTAATTGCGTAAGTTGTAAAGACGGACAATGTAATCAGTGTAGTTGCGAAAATTGTAACTGTGTAGACTGTAATTGTTAATCAACTAATTCTATGCAAGCTCGCGAAACATTGAATGGAAACAATTAAAAATAGTTTGACGCGAGTGTCGGAGCATTTAAATCTCGATTATCGAGTAAATTAATGAGATTGTCTTAGAAAAACTGTTTATCTTTCTAAGGCAATCTTACAATAGTAGAAAAAAGAACAAAAATGACCACTATAGAAGTTTGGAAAACCTATGCAGATGATGTAAAACGAGTGATTATGAGTAAAGTAAAAGATGCTCAAATTACAGATGATTTAGTACAAGAAGTATTCATCAAAGTTCATACAAAACTAACTACAGTAGAAGATGAACACAAGGTAAAATCTTGGTTGTTAAGTGTCAGTAGAAATACGGTATTAGATTATTTCAGAAAATCTAACAAAGAAGTTCCATTAGATAAAGAAGCAACGATTGTAAGCGAAGAAAGCTATACACATTCCGAGAAAGATTGTTTACCTGGCATCATTAAAAATTTACCTAAAAAATATAGAGATCCTTTATTCTTATCAGATATAAAAGGTATCAAACAAGCAGAAATTGCTCAACAATTAAAACTACCATTACCTACTATAAAATCGCAAATACAACGTGGACGAAAACTTATAGTACAAGGGTATATGGATTGTTGTGATTACAAATTAAATGATAAAGGCTTTCTCATAGGAGAAGTAAAAGACAAGCAACAATGTAAGGTTTGCAGTTAATTTTTGCTCTTTATCTATTTTTAACATTTCAGTACTTAGAAATGATTACATTTACTAAACAATCTAACTTTTTAAATGCTATGATAAAAAAGTATTCCCTTCTCATACTGTTATTTGTATGCTCCATTATGTATTCTCGAAACCCTGTTAATGATGATTGTGAAAATGCTATTGTTATTAATGCTTTAGAAAACGTTGCTACTTATTTTACAGCAAATGTAGTTGGAGCATCTCTAAGTCAAAATGGAACATGTGAAGATCCAGATATTCAATACAGAGATGTATGGTATGAATTTACAATGCCAATAGATGGTAATATTTTTGTTCGGATATATAATTCTAATAATCATTATATTACACTATATGAAACTGACTGTTCTGGTACAGAAATAGCATGTCAAACAAGTGATACGAATTATTTCTATAACCTTACTATGGGAACTACGTATAAAATGAAATACTCTAAAATAGCAACTAATTTAGGTCTTACTACGATGTATTTAAGAGCATTTAAACCTATTACTAATGATGAATGTGCTGATGCAGAGTTACTTTCTTTAGAATCAAGTATACCCACTCAAGTGAGTAGTAATGCTATATTTGGAAATGAAAGTTTAACAACTAGCAGCTGTGAAGATGTCGGTAATACATATAATGATGTTTGGTATAAATTTATAATGCCTATAAATGGTAGTCTACATATTAAAGCAGCTAATTCTGTATTTGCTGGGGCTTATTTTACTCTTTATGATAATTGTTCAAGTGCTGAAATTGGATGCGAAGATATTAAATATGGATCAAGTGTTTTTTTTTATGACTTGATAGCGGGGGCAGAATATACTCTTAGACATTCGATAAGGTCAAATGTACTTACTAATGATTCATTTTCAATAGGAGCTTTCGAAGTTGCAACTAATGATGAGTGTACAACTGCTGAAAGTATTATTGTTAGCGAAAATACAGAAACTACAATAAATTTTGATCTTAGACGAGCTACATATTCACAAATTCCTACTCCAATTCCTAATTCAACTGAACATGATTTATGGTATGAATTTACCATGCCTGTCGATGGGAATCTTTACTTTAACAGAACATTAGACCCAGGATCATTTCTTATTTTAAAAACATTGTATGATTCTTCTTGTACAGGAGATGCATTACAATATTCCGCTTCTAGATATCTTCGTGATTTGACAGCAGGAACAACTTATTTGTTGAAATTAAGTATGAGTACACGTCGTATTTTTACAGATGACCAAATAAGTATACAACCTTTTGGTTTTCCTAATAACATAGATTGTGCAAATTCAGAATCAATACCATTAAGCCTCACAGAATCAACTATTGTAGATGTAGATACTCGAACAGGGTTTGCTGCAACTCAAGGAAATAATTGTACTTCAGTAAGTAATGGATATCATGATTTGTGGTATAATTTTACGATGCCATACGACGGTAAAGTTCGTCTGTTTGTTGACGATAACAAAACAAGTGGTCATTATTTTACATTGTATAATGGATGCTCGGGAAATGAAGTAGCTTGTGGAGGGATTAACCCTAACTTTGATAATCTTACTGCGGGTACTAATTATACTTTACGATACACTAATAATGAAAGCCATTTAAGCGGATATCATGATGGAAACTTTAGTATACAAGCATTTGAATATGTATCTAATGATAATTATACAAATCCAGAACCTATTCAAATCGTAGATTTTGGTCAATGTAGTACACAAACTATTACAGCAAACTTTAACAGTATGAGACCTAGTAATCCTCCTGGGAACGGGTGTTTTCCTAATCCTGGTTATTCAGAGCATTATAAGGATGCATGGTATGAATTTACACCTACATTTACAGGAGTGGTTAATATCCGAAATACCTCCTTAGGAATATCTAATAGATTCTCTGTACACTCTACAAATATAAATTCTGCTTTAGAATGTTTTGAAGAACAAGGAAATATTTCTGTTACATCCGGAAATACGTATTTACTAAGAGTTGGAAAAGTTATAACAAATGATGAATTGATAGAAACAAATGATATTGCTACGTTTTGTGTACAAGCTTTTCCGACAATTGAAATTTCAAATGGAGTTGTAAATAATTGTGAAACAAATCCTGTTGTAACTATATCTTCAGCAAATGGAAATACAAATACATGGGTTTCTCTTTATGATGCTTCTGGAGATATTGTAGCAGATATTAATGCCAATGGTAATGAACTTGGAGAGGTGTCAAGCACACTTTTTGTAGATGGAGATGATACAAGAACTGCAGAAACTATTGGTTATACACTTCACTATTTAAGAAGAGATATTACTATTGTAACAGAGTTAGCTCCTGTCATACCTATTGGTGTTCGTTTGTATGTGAAAAGCGATGAGGTAAATGATGTAATGAGTACAGTAAATCCTTTTGATCCTTCTGTTGCTTTTCCTGGAGTAAATGAGCTGAAAATTATGCAAGTAGTTAACAATAACTGTGATCCATCAGGATATACTCTTTCATCAGGGAATTTTATTAATGATCCAATACATCAATATTATGGATACGATTCTATATATGAAACTGAAATGACTGAATCTTCTACCTTCTATTTTTCATTCGTAGACATAGATAATGTATTATCCGTAGACGATCTTGAAACTGATAAACTAGAATTAAGCGTTTATCCAACGTTTTCTGATGGAATCATTAACATTAAAGCCAAACGCAATCTTGGAGCTTCAAAAGTGGCAGTATTTGACATGCATGGAAGAGAAGTGTTTTCTAAAAAAATGATCTTAAGTACAACTCCAAATTCATTACAACTAGATAGATTAGCAAAAGGAGTATACTTTTTAAAAGTACAGAATGAAAATGCAGTGCACACTCAAAAAATAATTCTAAAATAAAGAGTGTATTTATATAAAATATAAAACTAAAAGCTACTAGAGTTTTTGTATGACAAACTTTAGTAGCTTTTTTTATATGGTAACTTTTCCAATCTCGTCAATTTCAGAAACTGATTCGTTTGTTTCTCTAAGTAAAGTTTCAACTTTTGTGACTTTGTAAATAAGATATAACACACATAGTGTAGCAATAATTGTCACAACTTCAGAAATAATCATATATCCGTTAGCATCTACAAAAGTTGAAATATCAAAAGCAGCTTCTCTTTTATTTGAAGCGTAATTCGCGAAAAAACTATTTACCCAATATAAAATCCACCAAACGGTAATAAAAGAAGTGTCGGTATCAACTTTTAAATTTGAGTTATACTCTCTAATAGCATATTGTGTTTTTAAAAAAATCTCTTTTGCGTTAGTAACGGGACGATAAAAGAATAGGATAGGAATAAAAAATCCCCAAGCAGCACCATTCTCACTACTTTCTGTAGGCTGGTGTTTTCTAATCAAATTGCCATAAGCTCTTTTAAACCAACGGATAAAAAATACAATAGCAGCAATATTTACTAAAAATTGAATAATATATGCTACAGGAATTACTACATCTAAAAGCTGAATTGTAGATAGATATTCTTCTGTATTTGTATAGTTTTTTAGTTGATAACTCTGATAAATCAATAATAAGATTGATATTCCACTAATGCAAGCCAAGGCAATAAAAACCAAAGAAGCATCTCTACTACGCTGAGAATTATCTCTTAGTTCTTCTTGCATTCGTTATTGTTTGATAATTGTATGTGGATAACCATCCAAAGTCCAATCTATAACCAAACCACCGGCAAGACTTTTTGCAATTTCTTTTCCGTATAAATGTTCACATAAATACAAAGCGGCTTCAAAACTTTTTGCGCCACCAGCAGAAGTAATGTATTTTCCATCATGAACAAACAAAGTATTGTCTCTAATATCTAACTTCGGAAACATTTCGCGCATCTTAGGAATATCACTTGGAAACGTAGTCGATGCTACATTATCTAGTAATCCTGCTTTCGCTAATACGAAAGCACCGTCGCAGTGTGAAGTCACAAATTGAGCATCTTTAGCAATTCTTTGTACAAAGGAAATCATTGCAGAATCTTCCAAATCTGTATCCAAATGATGTTCGGCACTTGGAACTACTAATATGTCTATCTTGGGTAAAGCATCTTTTAAATAATTGAAATCGGGCAAAATACGCATGCCTTCAAAAGTAGTAATGGCATCATCAGTATTGGCAACGGTAAAAACATTCATAGCTTTTATATTTTCGCGAAAAATAGTATGCTGAAAAATATCGAAAGGCGCAGTCAATTCCGTATTAAATACTCCATCCATAATTAAAAAACCAACATTATAACGATTCGCTTCAAGTTTAGGAAACTGTTTTTTAGCTATACTTTCTTTCGTAGTCAACTCATCAGCTTTTGTAACTTCTGGTGTTACTTTAGTTTCACAACTAACAATGCATGCTGCAAACGTTAAAATAAGTAGGATTCTTTTCATTGTCATATAATAGCGATTAATATTTTGTAAATTTAGACATTAAAATTTACGAACTACAATCAATGAAAACCTTTTTTAGACTCACCCTATTATTTACATTCTTACTTACTGCTTGTACAAAAACTGAAAAAACTTCAACCAAAGTTGCTAAAGTAGAAGATACATATGTTAAAGATCATTATGACAAACAAGAAGTTACGATAGAAATGCGTGATGGTATTAAATTGCATACTACCATATATTCTCCAAAAGATAAAAGTCAAAAATATCCAATCTTAATGATGCGTACACCTTATAGTTGTAAGCCTTACGGAGAAAATGAATACCGAAAAAAAATTGGTCCAAACTCTCACTTAATGAAAGAAGGAAACATCATTGTATATCAAGATGTACGTGGTCGTTGGATGAGTGAAGGTATATATGATAACATGCGTGCGTATATTCCAAATAAGACTGATAATACACAAATTGATGAATCTTCAGATACTTATGATACCATAGATTGGTTGGTGAAAAATGTTGAAAATAATAATGGAAAAGTAGGAACTTGGGGAATTTCGTATCCAGGATTTTATGCTACGTATTCTACAATTGATGCGCATCCAGCATTAAAAGCAGCATCACCGCAAGCTTGTATTGGAGATTTCTTTTTTGATGATTTTCACCATAACGGAGCATTTTTATTAAGCTATTTTAGAGCAGTTTCTTTATTTGGAACGATAAAAGATGTGCCAAAAGATTCGGCATGGTACAAATTACCAGATTTAGGAACAAAAGATCAATATCAATTCTTTTTAGATGCTGGACCATTAAGCAATTTGAACAGTTATTTCGAATATGAAAAACTAGACAATGTTATTACGTCAAAATCAGATCAAGTAGATGATGTATTTTGGAAAGAAATTATCAATCATCCAAATTATGACAGCGTTTGGAAGCCCAAAGGGTTAATTCAGAACCTAAAACATTCAAAATCGTCAGTAGCTACTATGATCGTTGGTGGTTTGTTTGATGCAGAAGATTTATACGGACCTTTTGAGACGTACAAAGCTATTGAGAAAAATAATCCGGATGCATACAATACAATGGTTTTTGGACCTTGGGATCACGGAAGATGGTCAAGAACAGACGTAAAAAACTATGTTGGAAACTACTATTTTGGCGATTCTATCTCATTAAACTTTCAGCGTGATGTAGAAACCAAATTCTTCAACCATTTCTTAAAAGGTAATGGAAGTAAAAATTCAGGTTTGCCAGAAGCCTATGTATTTGATTCAGGTAAAAAATCATGGAGTAGTTTTGATAATTGGCCACCAGCTAATACTTCAAAACAAGAAATGTATTTAAATGCAGATCAAGAATTGTCAATCACTAAAAAAAGAAACAGCAAAGAAGTATTCATCAGTGATTTAAAACGTCCTGTTCCTTATTCTGAAGATATCAAAACAGTATTTACGCCAAGAAAATACATGACAGACGATCAACGTTTTGCCGCACGTCGTCCAGATGTATTGATCTTTGAAACTGAAGTGTTAACAGAAGATTTTACATTGGCAGGTGACATACTAGCAAAATTAAAAGTGGCAACTACAGGAACTGATGCAGATTGGATTGTAAAAGTAGTAGACGTTCATCCGCACGATGCAAAAGAACAAAAAGATGGCATGCAAGATCATTTAGCTATGAGTAACTATCATTTAATGGTAAGAAGTGAAGTAATGCGTGGACGTTTTCGTAACAGTTTTGAAAACCCTGAACCATTTGTGCCAAACCAAAAAACGGCAGTAAATATCAAGTTGCAAGATGTATATCATACTTTCAAAAAAGGTCACAAATTACAAATTCAAGTACAAAGTACGTGGTTTCCGTTAATTGATTTAAATCCACAAACTTTTGTGCCAAACATATACAAAGCAAAAGAAGAAGACTTTAAAAATCAAACACATACAATCTTCAACGATTCAAAAATTGAATTTTCAGTGTTAAAATGATTTTAGCTACTAGTACTGAGTATTTAGTACTGAGATTTTAAAAATAGATAGACTTCGCTGTAAAACATTCAAAACGTCAGTTCGAGTATCTAATCTCTGATTTGATATATCGAGAAGTACTTTGATTTCAAAGTACTTCTCGATACTATTTTCTACCGAAAATCACTCGAAGTGACGTTTCTACATTTAAAGTTTCTAAATACGCCACGGCGGATTCTTTCTATCTTCGCCAGCTTTAAACAGTATCAATTTATTACCATCTAAATCGTTTAAATGTGCTTCACGCCAATTCCACGATTTATCTTCTGGCATGCTTGTAAAATTGATTCCTTTTGCTTGTAATTCAGTAACTTTTTTGTCTAAATCATCATTCTCAAAATATAAAGTCACATTATGACTTTCTGACATCTTAGTTACTTCATGAATAGAAAAGGTAGCTTCACCATCAGGGCATTCAAAACGTACATATCTAGGAAGTGCATCTACAATAAGATGCAATCCTAATGTTTTATAAAATTCCGTTGCTTTGGCAACATCTGTTGACGAAATGGTAACTTGATTTAAATTCATAATATCTTATTAAGATTCAAGTTCATATTATAATCCTTTTTGTGTTCTTTTATGCAGCCATATGGCTAATAACATAGCAATAACTCCATATGTTCCAGTAACAAACCAATTGATTTGATGCCCAAAGTTTGCCACAATCTCTAATCCAGATTTTGAACTAAAAATATGTGCTAAAGAAAATGCCATGGTGTATAATGCCATATAACTACCTTCATACCCTTCTTTTGCTCTTTTAATTGCATACGAGTTTGTATATGGAAACCCAATCATTTCTGCCACTGTAATAACAACGATGTTAACGATTAAAATTCCAATCCAAAAGTTACATACAAGTACATAAAAGCTCAAACCAAATAATATACACGCATAAATAATCAACTTTGTATTCGAAATTTTCAATCGTTCTAAGTAATTCACAAATGGCATTTCAAAAATTACAATAATGAGAACATTAATAGCCAATATTAGACTTGTCTCAAATTCTGTAAGATTGAATTGTATATGTTGGTATATTGGCATAGTAATTACCAATTGGAAAAACGCCATTCCCATAAAGAAACAAATAGCAATAAAAATCCAATAGCTTTTGTCTTTATATACGGCATTCTTATCTAAAATAATATTAGTATTATTTTTGTCTATCGGTGGTCTTTTTTGTTCTTTCACTAGCAGATAAAAAATAATGATAGCTACGATACAAGTTACACCATCAATCCAAAATAGCATGTTATAACCTTCTTTAACAATAATCCAGCCTGCGAGTGTTGGTCCAATTCCCATTCCTAAATTAATAGCTAAACGAATTAATGCCAACGAACGTGTTTGATTTTCAGGTTTGCTATAAGCTTTTAACGAAACGAAAATTGCAGGACGAAACATATCCGCAATTGTCATAATTCCTAAAATAGCAAAACATAATCCCCAAAACGATGATACATATTGGAGACCAATGAATCCGAAACCTGTAATAAAAAGACTAAAAACCATGATTTTATAAAACCCGATTTTATCGACTAACTTTCCTCCTAAAAAAGACCCGAGTAACGATCCAATTCCAAAAAAGGCTAAAATTGATCCTGTATCACCATCACTAAAATCCAATTCTTTAGTTAAATACAATGATAAAAACGGAATCACCATGGTTCCCGCTCTGTTGATAAGTGAAATAAGGGCGAGAAACCATATTTCTTTTGATAATCCTTTGAATGAATCAATGTAATTAGTGTACATTTTTTTCATAATTCTAGTTTTGATTGATTAATATTTGGTTGTTTTTTGATTTGAAATTTCTCTAAAATAAAAAAGTCCGACGGTGAAGTCGGACTTTTACAATTGTATTATATAATATCTATATCAGCACAATATATAAGTGTCCAAACTCCTTTCCCAAGAAGATCTTTGTACATACTTATTTACTGTGGTAATTGTCATTTTTGTCGTATTTGAATTCAAAACTACATAAAAAAAGCACACAAAAAATAAAAATCTTCAATTATTTGATGACAAATTGTATTTTTGAACTTATTCTATTCTGAAAATTATTTAATTAAATTAATCGTACGTAATGAAAAATATTTGTCTGATTTTATGTGTTTTATTGTTGAATGTGAGTTGCGGACAAGAAAAAAAAGCCTTGATTGGTGAAACTGAATTCCAACGAGAATTGAATGCTTCTTATAAGGATGCATCTACATCACCATTAAAAGCGAAAGACTTAAAAACGTTTACTGCGTTAGATTTTTTTCCTGTAGATAATACTTATAAAGTGACGGCAAGTTTCAAACTAACTCCAGAATCAAAGCCTTTTAAAATGGCAACGTCTACTACACGAACACCAATTTATAAGTGTTACGGAATTGCAACTTTCAAACTAAACGGAAAAGAATTTTCATTAGAAATATATCAAAGTCAAGATCCAAATAGAGATCCGAAGTACAAAGACGATTTGTTTCTACCATTTACGGATGAAACCAATGGATTTGATAGTTATGGTGGCGGACGTTACATTACTGTAAAAATTCCTTCAGGAAATACATTAGAAATTGACTTCAATACTGCTTACAATCCATATTGTGCATACAATGATAAGTATTCATGTCCAATTCCGCCAAGAGTGAACTTTATGAAAACAGAGGTAAAAGCTGGTGTGAAAACTTTTAAAAAGCACTAAAAATATTTTACCACATACATTCCTAAAAACACGGCAGCAAAACCAATCACAAAACTTGTAACTGTGTACAAGAAGAAAGTCATGAAATCTCCTGATTTTAAAAAGACATGATTTTCATAAGCAAATGTAGAAAAAGTAGTAAATCCACCGCAGAATCCTGTGGCAAGTAATAGTGTATGTTGTTCGCTAATAGCTTCATTTTTGGCAGCCATACCTAAAATGATTCCTATAAAGAGGCTTCCCAAAATATTGGCAGCAAATGTTCCATACGGAATTCCTGTTGCAGCACTATTTAGGTATTTGCCTAATAGAAAACGCAATGCACTTCCAAATCCGCCGCCAAGAAAAACTAATAAGAGTTGTTTCATTTGTTACTAAACAATAAAAAGATTGTCTAAAAGTAATCATTTTGAATACAGTTTAGACAATCTTAAAATAAAAAGGTTTGTGGTTATTTACTCAGCGGCTTTAACAGCATAGTAGATATCTGTTTGTACATCTTCTGGTTTCACAGTAGTAGGATCATTTACATAGAGTTCCCAAACTGGACCAGCTGGCACTAATTTATGTTTAGCCAAAAATGCTGCAATCTTACCATGTGCTTCCATATCTCCAACTCCATATTGTCCAAATTTTGAGATTTTTACAATCGCTCCGGCAGCAAGCGTAGTTTTAGTCATTCCTTCTACAGCAGTAATTGTATCGTCACCATTAATCAAAAGACCAATATAAAATTCAGCTTCTTTCGTTTCTTCATCCCATTTAGTATATAAACTTCCAGGAGTATAATCTTCTAGTTTATTTACAGCTGCATACTGACCAGCTTTTGGCATATATTGCATAAATAAACTTGTCATTTCTTCAGGAGTGGCTTCTGTAGTTGTTTTTTGGTAGTAGCCAATAAATTGTTTTTCTTTCATTTGATGTTGTGTAACATCTCCTAATCGGAATTTTTGAGGAGGATTTCTTTCTAATTCAGCTAGAACTTCTCGCTCAATATTGTTAAGACCTCGTTCTTCCATATCGCCAAGCATTTTATCCATTCCACCACTTAAGGCAGCAAAAAACTTAAAAATAAAAGCAGTTTTATCACTTTTCATTCCCCAACTTAATTTGGTTCCTTCTGGAACTTCTTCAAATGTCCAATACACATCTGTAGGTTCATAATCACCAAATTGCATCTGTTGTTCTATAGATTTATTTTGTGTAAGACTCAAGGTTTTCATTTTCCCAGGTCCGTCTTTACTTGTCCAAGAATAATTAGCACCAATACCAGATGTTTGTTCATTATATTTTACAACAATGGTAGAATCGTCTTCCATCCATGGTCCCCAAGCTTCCCAGTTTTTATAATCGTTAATATTATTAAAAACGACATCAACAGGAGCTTTGATTACTTTACTTCTCACAACATCGTAATCGTTAGGTCTCGTAGCTACAAAAATTGCTCCTGCTACAATGAGCACAAGCAGTAGCAACAGTACATACTTAAGAATCTTCATATTATTCGGGTGTATTAGTTAGTAATGCTAATGTACAAATTTTTAATGTTTTAGTGAATTGATTACATTTGTGGCAAAAGAATAACGATTTTATAGGAAATAGGCGTTTTCTTTTTAAAATATACAAATACATTAAATATTCATTGATAAAATTGTCTTCTCATTGTTTGAAGATTATATGAATGTAATATTCGACCAAAACAAAAACAATAAAAACAAACAAATGAAATTAAAATCAATTGCAGGAATAGCATTAGCTGCAGGAATGTTATTTTCTTGTGCGGAAAAACAAACACCTTGGCAAGATAGTTTTGAAGTAAGCTATTTAGAACAAGCGAAAAATGACAAATTAGATTTTCAAGTAGAGCAATTTGCTGATGTAAAAGTATTGCGTTATGAAATTCCTGGATTTGATGAATTACCTTTAGAAAAGCAAAAGTTAGTGTATTATTTAACACAAGCTGGACTTTCTGGAAGAGATATTATGTGGGATCAAAATTATCGTCACAATCTCGCAATACGAACAGCATTAGAAAATGTATACGCAAATTATGCAGGAGATAAAGAAGCTGATGATTGGAAAGCATTTGAAGAATATTTAAAGCGTGTTTGGTTTTCAAACGGAATTCACCACCATTATTCAAATGATAAACTAAAGCCTGAATTCTCTAAAGAATATCTTCAAACCTTATTGACAGACACGCAAACAGAATTAAAAGGAGAAGCATTGGATGTAATTTTCAATGATAAAGACAATAAAAAAGTAAACAAAAAAGCAGGTGTTGATAATGTATTGGTTTCTGCCGTAAACTTTTATGGACCAGATATTACAAGTGCTGATGTAGATGAGTTCTACAAAACAGCTTACAAAGGACCAGAAGGAAAACCAGTAGAAGCAGGATTGAACTCTAAGTTAGTTCGAGAAAATGGAAAATTGGTAGAAAAAGTATGGAAGTCTGGCGGAATGTACGGAGCTGCCATCGATAAAATCATCTATTGGTTAGAAAAAGCTAAAGGTGTTGCCGAAAACGAAAAACAAGCTAAAACTTTAGGTTTGTTAATTGAGTACTATAAAACGGGAAGTTTAGACACTTGGGATCAGTATTGTATTGCTTGGGCAACGTCTACGGAAGGAGATGTTGATTGGATTAATGGATTTATAGAAGTATATAATGATCCAAAAGGATACAGAGGTTCGTATGAAACAATTGTACAAATCAAAGATTTTGATATGTCAAAGAAAATGGCTGTACTATCTGAAAATGCACAATGGTTTGAAGACAATTCTCCTTTAATTGAAAGTCATAAAAAGAAAGATGTTGTGGGAGTTTCTTATAAAACAGTAAATGTTGCAGGAGAAGCTGGTGACGCTTCGCCAAGTACGCCAATTGGTGTGAACTTACCAAACAATAACTGGATTCGTCAAGATCATGGTTCTAAGTCAGTTTCTTTAGGAAATATTATCAATGCGTATTCACAAGCTGGTGGATCGGGAAGATTAAAAGAATTTGTTCATGATGATGAAGAATTTGAATTAGAAGAAAAATACGGAAAGTTAGCTGATAAATTACACACGGCTTTACATGAAGTAATTGGACATGCTTCTGGTCAAATAAATAATGGAGTTGGTCAGCCAAAAGAAACCTTAAAAAACTATGCTTCTACAATGGAAGAAGGAAGAGCTGATTTAGTTGGATTGTATTATTTAATGGACCCAAAATTGAAAGAACTTGGATTGGTTGAAGATACAGAAGGTGTTGGAAAAGCAGCGTATGATGGATATATTAGAAATGGATTGATGACACAGTTAATTCGTTTGAATCTTGGTGATGATGTAGAAGAGGATCACATGGTAAACAGACAATGGGTTTCTGCATGGGTTTTTGAAAAAGGACAGAAAGATAACGTAATCGAGAAAGTAACTCGTGATGGAAAAACATATTATAATATTAATGATTATGTAAAACTTCGTGAATTATTTGGACAGTTATTACGTGAAACACAACGTATCAAGTCTGAAGGAGATTTTGAAGCAGCAAAAGCTTTAGTAGAAGGTTACGGAGTAAAAGTAGATCAAGAAATTCATGCTGAGGTATTAAAGCGTAACGAACGTTTCAAATCGGCTCCTTACAGCGGATTTGCAAATCCTGTTTTAGTTCCAGATATGGACGCAACTGCCAACGAAATTAAAGGGATTAAAATTATGCAACCAGCAGCATTTGACAATCAGATGTTGTATTACAGTAAGAATTATAGCTTCTTGACAGATAAGAAATAAAATTTAGAACTATATTTACATAGAATTTGAAAAGGATGCATTCGTGCATCCTTTTTTATACCATAGAAACTCAAACTCATGATCAAGCAAGGAAACATCGTAGATATCGCGAATAAAAGAATGTACAAAGGAGAAATTCATGTAGAAGCTGGAAAAATTGTCAATATTGTTGAAAAAGAACATGACAACGAAACGTATATTATTCCAGGATTTGTAGATGCACATATACATATTGAAAGTTCGATGTTGGTGCCTTCAGAGTTTGCACGTTTGGCAGTTTTGCATGGAACAGTTGCTACGGTTTCCGATCCGCATGAAATTGCGAATGTATTGGGAAAAGTAGGAGTGGAGTTTATGATTGAAAACGGAAAAAAAGTTCCGTTCAAGTTTAATTTTGGAGCGCCATCTTGTGTGCCAGCGACCAGCTTTGAATCGGCTGGCGCTGTGATTGATTCCAATGATATTAAAGAACTGTTAGCAAAGCCAGAGATAAAATATTTGGCAGAAATGATGAATTATCCAGGCGTTTTATTTGAAGATGCTGAAGTGATGAAAAAGATTGCTTGGGCAAAACATTTTAATAAACCTGTTGATGGACATGCGCCAGGATTGCGAGGTGATGATATTACCAAATATATTGCTGCTGGAATTTCTACTGATCATGAATGTTTTACGTATGAAGAAGCATTGGAAAAACTCCAAAAAGGAATGAAAGTAATAATTCGTGAAGGAAGTGCTGCCAAAAATTTTGAAGCATTGATTCCGTTGTTGGATGAACATTATGCAGAAATGATGTTTTGTTCAGATGATAAACATCCAGACGATTTACTACTTGGTCATATCAATCAATTGTGCGCTCGCGCAGTTGCTAAAGGAAATGATATTTTTAAGGTATTACAAGTTGCTTGTGTGAATCCTGTGAAACATTATAATTTGGATGTTGGACAGCTACAGGTGAATGATGTTGCAGATTTTGTGGTACTTGAAGATTTGACTAATTTTAAGGTATTGGAAACCTACATTAACGGCATCTGCGTTGCTTCTGGGGAAACGTCACATATAGATAGCGTGCCTTTTGAAATACTAAATAATTTTAATACATCTCAAAAAAATGTTCTTGATTTTCAAGTCATAGCCACGAAAAGTAAAATTCGCGTGATAGAAGCTTTAGATGGTGAATTGGTGACGAATGAGTTGATTTTAGATAGTTTGATTAATGATGGGAATCTAGTGTCGAATGTAGAGAAAGATATCTTAAAAATGACTGTTGTGAATCGTTATCAAGAGGATGCGCCTGCGATGGCTTTTATTAAGAATTTTGGATTGAAAGAAGGAGCGATTGCTTCTTCTGTTGGACATGATTCACATAATATTATTGCGGTAGGTGTTTCGGATGAAGCTATTTGTAAAGCAGTAAATCTTCTGATTAAAAATAAAGGTGGAATTTGTGCCGTTTCTGAAACTTCTGAACACGTGGTTTCCTTACCTGTTGCTGGAATTATGAGTGATAAAACTGGTTGGGAAATAGGCGAGGAGTATGCCAAATTGGATAAACTTGCTAAGGAAATGGGAAGTACATTGCGCGCGCCTTATATGACACTTTCATTTATGGCATTATTAGTAATCCCGTCGTTAAAACTTAGTGATAAAGGATTGTTCAACGGGACTACTTTTGAGTTTACTTCGTTGGAAGTTTAATTGATTATCTTGCTTTGATAGCACCTACACCAATAGTAAATCGATAACCGACTTGTAGTTGGAAGAAGGCATCGCCAGCTCCAGAGCCAACATCTCTAACATTTTTCATTCTTAGAAATATGGAGTTTGAGCGATCACTTCCAGGATAGTAAAATATTTCGGCATTTATTGTTTGTGTTTTTAAATATCCTGGTTCTTGTATGTTGAATTCTGAATAATCTCCTACAAAGGAATACCCTTTCAACTCATAGCCTATATTTAATCCAAAATTGTTGAAACGTCTTATTTCTAGATTGGCTCCTAAACCAAAGCCCATAATCTTATAATTCGCATCATTATCTTCAATTGTGGCATCTGTTCTTACTTTGGTAACATTATAACTTAATGGAAAATATAGAGAAGTCCAGAAAGGAGATTCTTTAAACCATCTAAAATTGATCAAGTTTAAGTTCGAGCCCATTTCCAAGTTAGCCCTTTCTAATAGTTCCAATTTACTATCTTGTAATAAATACTCAGTGGACATCATTCCATTACTATCTGTAACTACATTACCCGTTGCTTGTACAAATCCTGCATCATCATCAAATCGTGAATAACGAACATACGGAGATACTTTCTTTAAGAAATACAACGCTTCTCTTTTGACATTAAAAGGATTGATAAAGAAATCAGCTTTTCCTTCTATTTGAAATAGGCCATTATCTTCATCAGAGAATAAACCTAATAAATCTGTGTATGCACGTAAATCCAATACATTTTGTAAATGAGTATTGTTAATTACTTGATACGATCTTCTGTCTTTTATTTTAGCTTCTGATTCATCATCATTCGAAGGGAATTTGTAAGATACATCATCTGGCACATAATTACTTCCTGCATTTGGATGGTAATCTAAAACATCGACATATCTAATTAATAACTTTTCAAGAATATTTTCATCATAAATTTGACTTCCATCAAGACTTACATAATGAGAAAACGCTATATAACTGTCTTTCGATTTACGTGTGTAGTTTAAAATACTTATTGGATATCTGCCTTCAAAGTAAAACTCAGTTTTTTTATCCGTAGATATAAAAACCACACGTGTATCTACAATTCCACCTTCACGTAGTTCTATTTGAATAGATTTGAATAATGCACCGCCGGCAACAAGTAGCTCATCTGTGGCAGAATTGGCAGAAGACGTATTAGTTATTTTTTCTTGATCAAATTCATTTAATGTATCAATTCTATTATAAGTACTGTCATCGCCACCACCTGTAGTTGTAGTTTCTTTATCTTTTTCTGATTCACCTTTTTTTAATGAATTATACACCTTGAGACTTATTGCATGGCTATCACTATTTTTTTTATAGTTCTTTTTTATATTATTACTTTTTTGTGTACTATAACCTTCCATTTTTGCAACATCATCTAAATCGCCTACACTTATATAAAAATTAATAAACGCTTCATCTCCTGGGATTTCAAACGTACCTAAATTTGTTTTACTGTCAATACTAAATACATCTCTAAGCACTTGTTTAGTATTTTCATTACTTAGTAATTCTTCTTTTTTTATCGGTTCATTATCTCCTACAACGATAAATTTTTCTGGATCGAGTTCTTCTTTTTCTTCGAATAGCAGACAACTTCGTCCTTTAAATGTTTCTAAAACAGATGCTTCTACACCTTCATGCTTTTCTAAATATGTTTTGTATTCTTCAAACTTATCGCAAAGATCCCTGATTTCTTTTAACAAGTCTTTGTTGTCGTCAACTTCTGTTGATTTTTCCTTTTTTATAGCTTTTATTTTGTCCTCTATTTCTTTACGTTTAGTATCTTCAAGTGTGGAATCATTTAATTTACTTTCTTCATCAGCAATTTCCTTATCGAAAACAGCTATTTTTTTATCACTGTCGAACTTCCCGTCTACTTTTTCTTCAATTTCGGCTTCTTTTGCTTTTAATTTTTCTTTAAAACTGTCAATTTTAACTTCTTCTACTTCTTCTGAAGTTATGGCAGGCGAAGTGTATATTTGACAAATTCTAACTTTATAATTCGCTAGAAATTCATTCGAAACATTTTGATATTTTGATAATAATGTATGATATTCTCTATATTCATCACATTTCTCAGTGATTTTGATGTCCAATTCTTTTATCTCATTTTCAAATCCCTCTTTCTCTTTGATTTTTTTAGCTTTTTCAGCTTCGTCTTTGATGGCTTTTATTTCTCTAGTAAGATTGGACACCTGAATTACAAGATCATCTTTTTTGTCTACCAATTCATATAATGCTTTTTGTTTAGCTTGTAATTGAGGAATAAATTGATCTTCAGTAATTTCCTGTGCAGATACAGAAAAAATAGAGAAAAAAAATAAAAACGGGAATAATAATGATTTCATGGTAATATTGGTTGCAGTTAATGTTATAAAAATAGTGTTTTATGTAATACAAAAAATACTTATTTGTAGGTATTTTATAATAATAAAAAGTGTTTTACACCATCAAAGGAATATCAATTAAAATAGTCGCGCCTTTTCCAAGTGTGCTATCGATAGAAAATGTACCGTTGAGGTGTTTGATACGTTTTTTTATATTTTCTAAACTAATTCCAGCATTTTTTAAATTATTTTCGTTAAAACCTTTGTCATTGGTAACAAATAGGTATTCTCCCAAAACAACCAACCTAGAAAGCATATTTCTGCTCAATAGCATAGCCCAACAACTCATTGGCTCCTTTTAAATTGAGTTTTTGTATCATATTCTTTCGATGTGTATCTATCGTAGATTTAGAAATAAATAGTAAATCAGCAATCTCTTGAGAAGTCTTTCGTTGTGCAATGAGTGCCAGAATTTCCTTTTCCCGCCTCGATAAAATAGACTTGGAACTATTCTTAGTTACTTGCTCAATATTTAACTTTGCATCATAGTACGGCTTGTTGTCCGAAAGTGTATGTATGGCTTCTAAGACAATTTTCAAAGGTGAATTTTTCAAAATATATCCTGTAGCGCCAGCATCTAACATCTGTTGTACAGCATTATCCTGATCATACATGGTAAAAGCCAATACATTAATATGTGGAAATTCTTTCTTAATATGTCGTGTAGCAACAATGCCATCCATTTTTGGCATTCGAATATCACAAATCACAACTTTAGGCTGTTTGTGGCGGACAATCTTCAATAAAGCTTCTCCATCGTTGGCATGTCCTACAATACTAATATCTTCCTCGTATTCCAAATACGACTTAATGCCATCAATAAGAGCTTGATGGTCTTCTGCAATAGCGACTGTAATCATATGTTAGGGTTCTAAAAATTACAAACAAACTATGTGCGCCGAATATAAATTTTAACGATTTGGGAATCCTATCACGATAAAAAATGTAATAAACGTATTTATATTATGGTGGTTTCTAGTTAGTTTTCCTACAATTTACGAAAAAATGTCTAATAGAAAAACGAAAACAATTATGACACAATAAATTTCTTAATGACAACTATGGTGATAATGAAGAGTATAAAAACCAAAAGAATGCGTAAGCTTCCTTTGTAATAACGCTTGTGTAGTTGTAAATCTTTTCGATATGCATAAATCATAATTGCAACAAAAACAATCACAAAAAAAGCGGCAAAAATCAACTGACCAGAACTAAACATAACGTATAATTTATTTTTTGCAAAATTACGAATTAAACCGCAAAAGTTGTTAATAAAAGTTTCAAAATAAAATAACAATCATCCAAAAAACAGCTAAATAATCAAGTATATTTCGAATGATAATTTTTAAAATACAAACGATTTGAAAAGAAGAATAGAAGCCGTTACAGAATTTCACGAAGCATTTGGCTTAGGAATCAAAAATACACCAACCGCTAACATTAGCGAAGCAAGAAACATGCTGCGCTTCAATCTAATGAAAGAAGAAAATGAAGAATACTTAGAAGCTGCTCAAAACAATGATTTAGTAGAAGTAGCAGATGCTTTAGGAGATATGTTATACATTCTTTGTGGAACCATCATAGAACACGGAATGCAAGAAAAGATCGTAGAAGTTTTTGAAGAAATTCAACGTAGTAACATGAGCAAATTGGGCGCAGACGGAAAACCGATCTACCGAGAAGATGGAAAAGTACTCAAAGGACCAAACTATTTTAAACCGAATATCGCAAAAATATTAGCTGATAAATAATACAAAAACAAAAAAGTGACTTCAATTGAAGTCACTTTTTTATATATCTAACAGTCTAACAGTCTAACAGTCTAACAGTCTAACAGTCTAACAGTCTAACAGTCTAACAGTCTAACAGTCTAAACCTCATATCTCCAACCATGTGGATCTTCAGAAACGTTATATTGAATATTCATTAATTTCTCTTTAAAAAAGGAAGCATACGATTTTTCAAGTTTAGGCAACTCAAATTCATCGCCTGCATGTTCAAAACCAGCAATCGGATTAATCACCGCAGCTGTTCCTGCACCAAAAATTTCTTTCAACTCACCACTTCTTGCAGCTTCTTTGATTTCTGCAACAGTTACACGACGAACTTCAATGTCAATTCCATTATCTTCTGCCAATTGAATCACACTTTTACGCGTAATTCCATCCAAAATACGATCGTTATTTGGAGCAGTTAACAAAGTATCACCAACTCTAAAGAAAATATTCATAGTTCCAGCTTCTTCCAAATACTCATGTGTATTAGCATCTGTCCAAATAATTTGCTGATATCCTTTCGCATGTGCTAAACTTGTTGGGTAAAACTGTGCTCCGTAATTTCCAGCAGCTTTTGCATAACCAACACCACCATCGGCAGCACGACTAAATTTCTCTGCAAACAATACTTTCACTTCACCAGCATAGTACGATTGTGCAGGCGAACAAATAATCATAAATTTATAACTATTTGACGGAGAAGCAGAAATCGCCGCTTCAGTAGCAATCACAAACGGACGTATGTATAATGAATTTCCTTTTCCTTTTTGAATCCAGTTTTTCTCTATTTGTAACAATTGCGTTAATCCTTCAAAGAAAAACTCCTTTGGGAAATCAGGAATTGCCATACGATGTGAAGATTTATTAATACGGTGAAAATTGTCTTCTGGGCGAAATAACCAAATCTTGTCATCTTCATCTTTAAAAGCCTTCATTCCTTCAAAAACAGCTTGTCCATAATGAAAAACACGCGCCGAAGGATCAATCGTAAGTGGTTGATAAGGCATAATTTCAGGCGTTTGCCATGCTCCATCAACATAATCACATACAAACATATGATCAGTGAATACTTTTCCAAAAGCTAAACTATCAAAATCAACATTTTTAATTTTACTCTCAGAAACTTTAGAAATTTTTATATCAATAGAAAGGTCACTCATCATATAATTCTTAATTTTGTGCAAAGGTACAAATATTTAACTTTAAAAAAATCTTAGTTTTCAACAAAAATTAGTTCGTAAAATTAAAGATTCATAACAAAACCGTAATAATTTTAAGAAATATTTAATAAAAATGAAGAAAATTGTAATTTTAGGATTAACCCTACTGGCATTTGTAGCATGTAAAGACGCAAAAAATAACGAAAAAACAGTTCAAGAAACGAAAGAAGTCAAAGCTCCAGAAATGGCATATGCTTCTTTTGGAGATAAAATTGATGCTGAAGATGTACTTTCAACTGCTCAAATCAATGAAAAATACAACAGCCTAAAAGTAGGTGATACACTAGATGTAAAATTTACATCAAACATCAATTCAGTGTGCTCTAAAAAAGGATGTTGGATGCGTTTAGACTTAGGAGAAGAAAAAGAAGTCATGGTAAAATTTAAAGATTACGGATTCTTTATGCCACTAGATGCAAAAGGTGAAGTAATTGTAAATGGGAAAGCATTTGTTCAAGAAACTTCTGTTGACGAATTAAAGCATTATGCTGAAGATGCAGGAAAATCTAAAGAAGAAATTGCCAAAATTACAGAACCTAAAAAGACACTTTCATTTGTAGCAGATGGTGTTTTATTGAAAAAATAAGCTTGAAACGAAGAATTATCACCACCAAAGATGGATCAACCACAATTCATCTAGAAGAATGGAATGAGCAATATCATTCTACGCATGGTGCAATTCAAGAAGCCGAGCATGTTTTTATAAAAACGGGCTTGCAATACTTACAAAATACGTTCAATCCTGCACAAATTCATATTCTTGAAATTGGATTTGGTACAGGATTGAATGCTTTTATGACCTATCTAGAGGCACAAAAACAACAGTTAACAATAAATTATCATGGTGTTGAGGCGTATCCTGTCGCTTCCGCAGAAATTACGCAGTTAAATTACATCACTGAATTAAAAGCTGAAAACAATGCTGCAACTTTCAATAAAATGCATACTTGTGAATGGGAAACCGAAACACTAATTACAACAAACTTCAAACTGACAAAGCGACAACAATTCTTTGATCAAATTAACGATCAAAGAAAATTTAATTTAATATACTTTGATGCCTTTGGCGCGCGCGTGCAACCAGAATTATGGACGGTTGAAATTTTCCAAAAAATGTACAATGCTTTGCAAAACAATAGTGTATTAGTAACCTATGCTGCCAAAGGAAGTGTGAGACGTGCCATGCAAGAAGTCGGATTCAAAGTAGAACGACTTCCTGGTCCGCCAGGAAAACGGGAAATGCTACGTGCTACAAAAAATAACTAATATTTAGGACTCGAAAAAATACCTAACGTCTTTATATCTGTTCTTTTTAGCGTATTTTTACAGTGAAAAGAAAAATAATTCCAATGAAAATACTTATTTGTGGTGCAACTGGATTAATAGGTTCTGCTTTAAGTGAATTATGCTTAAAGGAAAATCATCAAATTCATTACTTAACTACTCGCAAAAGTAAACTAGCGCAATCTGAACATAAAAAAGGTTTTTACTGGAATCCAACCGAAGGTGAAATTGACGAAGCTTGTTTTGAAGGAGTTGATGCTATCATAAATATTTCCGGTGCTAACATTGCCAAACGCTGGACAGAAGCATACAAGCAAGAAATTGTGAGTAGCCGAGTTGATACAGCAAATGTATTGTTTAAAGCACTTCGGAATACAAAAAATCACACAGTAAAACACTATATATCTGCTTCAGGTATAGCGATCTACCCAAATTCATTAACAGAAAATTATACAGAACAAACCAAAGAAGAATCAGATGACTTTCTAGGGAAAGTGGTAAAACAATGGGAATTGCACGCCAATCAATTCAAATCGTTAGAAATTCCAGTAACAATTCTTCGTACAGGAATAGTTCTTTCAGAAAATGGAGGCGCTTTAGGAGAAATGGCAAAGCCTGTAAAATATGGAGTTGGTGCGGCAATAGGTTCAGGAAAACAATGGCAATCTTGGATTCATATTGAAGACATGGTAAGAATGTATATGCATATACTTACCAACAACATAACTGGCACCTATAATGCAGTAGGACCCAATCCAACAACAAACAAACTACTAACTAAAGAAATCGCCTCAGTACTAAAAAAGCCTTTCTTTTTGCCTAATGTACCAACATTTATGATGAAATTAATACTGGGAGAAATGAGTACACTTGTAACTTCAAGTCAGCAAGTAAACTCACAAAAAATAGAAAACACAGGTTTTACATTCAACTATCCAGAATTAACGGAAGCTTTAGAAAATTTACTCAAAAAATAAACCGACACGAAGTCGGTTTATCTAATGTATTATATGTAGAATCGTATTATTTTGTTCCTGTAAGATTTACAGATAACTCTACGTCATCACTAATAGCTCTATCTTTTACAGTATCTGCAAGTGATGAAGAACCATATTTCATTCCAAAATCTGTTCTATTAATTGTAAATACTTCGCTTACAATCATAGCTTTGTCGCCTTCCATAGAAACTTTTGCCGGGAAAGAAATATTTTTCTTCACACCTTTTAAAGTTAAATTACCTTCAATCATTGTCTTCCCATTTTCTTCTTTTACACCAGTAACAGAAAACGCTGCGCTTCCATGGTTTTCAGCATCAAAGAAATCTCCATTCAACAAATGTCCTTTCAACTTTGCGTTTCCTTCATCTTCTGCAGGAATATCTAAAACCTTCAAAGACTTAATATCAATAATAAAGTTTCCGCTTTCTAATTTTCCGTCTTTTACAGCGAAAGTTCCAGAAGAAACATTCATAGTTCCATTATGACTTCCTCCAATTACTTTAGAACCTTTCCAAGTTACTGTTGTATTTGCGGTATCAACTTTATATTTTACAGCTTCAGCCGTAATTGTTTTCTCAGCTTTTGCATCATCTGCTTTTGTTTCGTTTTTCTTATCTCCACAAGAAACAGCTAATAAAGTAACTGCTGTGAATGCAACAATGCTTAAAAATTTTCTTTTCATAGAACGAGGTTTTTAATTTAAAAAAAAAATGAATGGTAAAATTACAAAATGCAATGAAGTTTTAGAACTCAAATGTTAAAAAATATTTTTGGTGACATTTTGACATTTTTCCATAAATGGCAGTACTTTTGCAAACTAAATGACAAATACTAACAATTTTTTGGACATATATCATGAGCAAAAAAAACGATAATACAGTAGAAAACGAGCAGCCAAAAAAACAAGCTGAAGAAGCAAAAACGGCTGAAACAACTGAAAATACAGTAGAAGAAGTTTCTGTAGAAGAAAAATTACAAGAAGAATTAGCAAAAGAAAAAGATAAGTTCTTACGTCTTTTTGCTGAATTTGAAAACTATAAAAAAAGAACGAGCAAAGAGCGTGTAGAGCTTTTTAAAACGGCGAGTAAAGATGTGGTAGTTGCCATGTTGCCAGTTTTAGATGATTTTGACAGAGCTTTGACAGAAATTGCTAAAACTGATGCAGAAGATTTAAAGAAAGGTGTTGAATTAATTAGTAACAAACTAAGAGAAGCACTGAAAGCAAAAGGTTTAGGCGAAGTTCAAGTGAAAGCTGGTGACAAATTTGATGCTGAAGATCATGAAGCAGTTACACAAATTCCTGCACCAACAGAAGACATGAAAGGAAAAATCATTGATGTTCTTGAAAAAGGATATACTTTAGGAGAAAAAGTAATTCGTTACCCTAAAGTAGTTGTTGGGCAATAATAAAAACATTTTTGATGGTTCGTTGCTACAAAACGATCTCTTCGAAACAAGTTTAAAGTAAGATGAAACAAGATTATTACGAAATATTAGGTATTAGCAAAGGAGCTTCGGCAGCCGAAATAAAAAAAGCATACCGTAAAAAAGCGATTCAGTATCATCCTGATAAAAACCCAGATGATAAAGAAGCGGAAGAAATGTTTAAAAAAGCGGCAGAAGCTTATGAAGTATTGAGTGACGACAATAAAAAAGCACGTTACGATCAATACGGACATGCAGCTTTCGAAAACGGTGGTGGCTTTGGCGGCGGCGGTTTCGGTGGCGGAATGAACATGGATGACATCTTTAGTCAGTTTGGTGATATCTTCGGCGGTGCATTTGGCGGCGGTGGCGGATTTAGCGGATTTGGCGGCGGCGGTGGAAGACAACGACGCGTTAAAGGAAGCAATCTAAGAATTCGTGTAAAACTTACCTTAGAAGAAATTGCAAATGGAGTAGAGAAAAAGGTAAAAGTTCGTAGAAAAGTACAAGCTGCTGGTGTAAGCTATAAAACCTGTGGAACGTGTAATGGTTCTGGTCAAATGACTCGAATTACCAACACAATTTTAGGTAGAATGCAAACCTCTACAACATGTAGTACATGTGGTGGAGCTGGTCAAGTAATAGATAAAAGACCTGCTGGTGCTGACGGACAAGGATTAAAAGTTGAAGAAGAAACAGTAGTAATCAAAATTCCTGCAGGTGTTGTAGAAGGAATGCAATTAAAAGTAGCTGGAAAAGGAAATGAAGCACCAGGAAATGGAATTTCAGGAGACTTATTAGTAGCTATTGAAGAAAAAGAACACGATTACTTAAAACGCGAAGGTGATAATCTTCATTACGATTTATATATCAGTTTCTCAGAAGCTGCTTTGGGAAGTTCTAAAGAAATAGACACGGTAACTGGAAAAGTTAGAATCAAAGTAGAATCTGGAGTGCAATCAGGAAAAATATTGCGCTTACGCGGAAAAGGAATTCCAAGTATCAACGGATACGGGAAAGGAGATTTATTAGTACACATCAACGTTTGGACGCCAAAAACATTATCAAAGGAGCAGAGAAACTTTTTTGAAAAAATGGCAAAAGAGGAAAATTTTATCCCAAGTCCAGAGAAGAGTGATAAGTCATTTTTTGAAAAAGTCAAAGACATGTTTTCGTAATTCTTTTGGTATTACGAAAAAAAAACTATCTTTGATAAGTTACTGGCTGAAACCAGCTAGTAATTTTTTCTTTTTCATAGCAATTTTTTCCCATCCTTGATCATTTTAAGGGTGGGTTTTGTTTTATAATAAGATTTACTGTAACAAAATACCCAATGTAGTTACATATATAAAAAACTTTTCATGAGTTCAATTCTTCAGGCGAAAGACGTCGTAAAAAAATATGGTGAGTATACTGCATTAAATAAAGTTTCTATTGACGTACCTAAAGGAAGTATCTTCGGACTTCTAGGACCTAATGGAGCAGGAAAAACATCACTCATCCGAATTATCAATCAAATTACAGCACCAGACGCAGGACAAGTTTTGCTAGATGGTGAAGCATTAAAACAACTTCATATTCAGGATATTGGTTACATGCCCGAAGAACGTGGTTTGTACAAATCAATGAAAGTAGGTGAGCAAGCGCTGTATTTGGCACAATTAAAAGGATTAAGCAAATCGGAAGCAAAAATGCGTTTGCAATATTGGTTTGAAAAATTTGAAATCACAGATTGGTGGAACAAAAAGATTCAAGAACTGTCTAAAGGTATGGCGCAAAAGATTCAGTTTGTTGTAACGGTATTGCATCAACCGAAGCTTTTAATTTTTGATGAACCTTTCAGTGGATTCGATCCAATTAATGCCAACAGAATTAAAGATGAAATTATTCAACTTCGCGATGAAGGTGCAACAGTCATATTTTCTACACATAGAATGGAATCTGTAGAAGAAATGTGTGATCATATTGCATTAATTCATAAATCAAATAAAGTATTAGACGGAAAACTTACCGATGTAAAACGTCAGTACAAGAGTAATACATATCAAGTTGGAATTGCAGCAAACGACAATCAACAATTACGAAATGTATTAAATGATAAGTTTGAATTGACAGATGCAACTTTTAAATCCATCGATGACGATTTAAAAGTAAATATCAAACTAAAAAAGGGAGATACTTCAAACGATTTACTATCATACCTAACTTCAAAAGGTCAAGTAAATCATTTTGTAGAAGTGATTCCGAGTGTAAACGATATTTTTATTCAAACTGTAGAAAATAATAATTAGGACTATGAATCACTTACCACTAATTATCAAAAGAGAATATTTAACGAAAGTTAGAAACAAGTCATTTATCATTATGACGTTTTTAAGTCCTTTAATTATGATTGGACTTTTTACGTTGATTTTTTACCTAACACAGTTAAATAATAATAAAGAGCGTACGGTTTCTATTTTGGATGAAACAGGAACAATTTCTCAGATATTTACAGAAGAAACAGAGAAAGACGCCAATACAACGTACAATATTCTTTCTGGAATATCTCTTGAAGATGCTAAAAAACAAGTAGAAACAGCAGAAGAATATGGATTGTTACATATTCGTAAAATGGCATCTACGGAAGAAATTGCAAAACACATCAAATTCTACTCAGAAGATTCTCCATCTGTTACTTTTATTTCTCGATTGGAAAGGAAATTAAGTAAAAAACTAACCGATGAAGCACTGGTGAAAAATGGTGTAAATGTAGATTTGGTAAAAACCTCTAAAATGTCTGTCGATATCGGACAAGAAACATTTACAGGAGAACGTACTTCAAAACTCATCAATTATTCCAAATTAGGTTTTGGTTTGGCTGCTGGATATTTATTATTCATGTTTATCATTATCTATGGAAATATGATTATGCGTAGTGTTATTGAAGAAAAAACTAATAGAATTATTGAAGTAATTATATCTTCGGTGAAGCCAGTACAACTCTTAATGGGAAAAATTATAGGAACTTCGCTAGCAGGAATCACACAATTTTTAATGTGGGTTGTTTTGGGAGGAATTATGATGCTGGTATTCTCTCTAGTTTTTGGAGTTGACGTAGCCGGAATGCAAGCGGAACAACAACAAGCATTGTTAGAACAAGGCGCAGATTTAGATATGCAAATGCAAATTTCTGAAGTATTCAATAGTTTACCATTGGCAAATTTAATCACGGCATTCTTTATCTTCTTTATTGGAGGTTACTTATTGTATAGTTCTTTATACGCCGCTATTGGAGCAGCTGTAGATAATGAAACAGATACGCAACAGTTTATGATGCCAATCATTATGCCGTTAATTCTGGCAGTATATGTTGGTGGATTTACAGTATTAGAAGATCCGCATGGAACCGTGGCAACAGTGTTTTCGTTCATTCCATTTACATCGCCAGTAGTAATGTTGATGCGTATTCCTTTTGGAGTTCCACTATGGCAACAACTATTATCGGTAGTAATTTTGTATATTTCTTTCTCAGGAACGGTTTGGTTTGCGTCAAAAATTTATCGTGTTGGTATATTGATGTACGGAAAAAAACCAAGTTACAAGGAAATATTCAAATGGTTGAAATACTAGGCTAACACCATGGAAACATTCAAGGATTTTTTAGATTTTGTTCTCTACACGCATGGCGATATAAAAATCACGATCAAAGCTGTCGTTGTTTTAATCGCTGTATTACTAGGGACACAAATCATTTTAAAATTCACAAGGATTGCAATAACAAGAAGTTTAGAAGCTGAAGGAAAAGCACGTTTTAAAACAGTTTTTACATTTTTAAAATACTTTATCTTTTCTATAGTGATCATCACTTCACTTGATGCTTCTGGAGTACAAATTACAGCACTTTTAGCAGCTTCAACAGCATTATTTGTTGGTATAGGACTTGGAATGCAAAAACTATTTCAGGATATTATTTCTGGAATTTTTATTCTGGTAGATCGAACCGTGACTGTCAACGATGTTATTGAAATAGATAAAAAAGTTGGTAAAATAACAGAAGTAGGATTGCGTACAACCAAAGCTATTACACAAGATGAGAAGATTCTGGTGATTCCAAATCATAAATTTTTAAGTGAAATACTATACAACTGGACACAAAATGATGTCATGACACGTGAATCTATTAGTGTTGGAGTTGCGTATGGTACGGATGTTGATCTAGTAAAAGCATTCCTTTTAGGAATTGCAATGCAAGATCCTGCAATATTAAACGAACCAAAGCCAACAGTCTTTTTTATAGATTTTGGTGACAGCGCTTTGAAATTTAAGTTACATTTTTATATTGGTGACAGTTTTCATTTGCCTGAAGTTCAGAGCAGATTGCGATACAAAGTATATAACACATTTAATGAAAATAACATAAGCATTCCATTTCCACAGCGCGATGTACATGTTTATAATTCAAAAGTAGAATAATATGCCAAAAATATTAGTAATAGAAGACGAATCAGCAATTCGTAGAGTATTAGTGAAAATCTTATCGGAAGAAAATGATACATATGAAGTATCACAAGCCGAAGATGGATTGGCTGGAATTGAAATGGTAAAAAAGGAAGACTATGATTTGGTGCTTTGTGATATAAAAATGCCAAAAATGGATGGTGTAGAAGTATTGGAAGCTGCCAAGAAAATAAAACCAGAAACTCCTTTTGTGATGATTTCTGGACATGGCGATCTAGATACTGCCGTAAATACCATGCGTATTGGAGCGTTTGATTATATCTCAAAACCACCAGATTTAAATAGATTGCTAAATACAGTTCGTAATGCACTTGACAAAAAAGAATTGGTTGTTGAAAACAAACGATTAAAGAAAAAAGTAAGCAAGAACTACGAAATGATTGGTAACTCTGATGCCATTCAACAAATAAAAGATATCATTGAAAAAGTAGCACCAACAGATGCTCGTGTGTTAATTACTGGACCAAATGGAACTGGTAAGGAACTCGTGTCACACTGGTTGCACCAAAAAAGTGATCGTAGCAAAGGACCAATGATTGAAGTAAACTGTGCAGCAATTCCAAGTGAGTTGATTGAAAGTGAATTATTTGGTCATGTAAAAGGTGCATTTACTAGCGCAAACAAAGACAGAGCTGGAAAGTTTGAAGCTGCCAATGGCGGAACTATCTTTTTAGATGAAATTGGAGACATGAGTTTGTCTGCACAAGCAAAAGTATTACGCGCATTACAAGAAAGTAGAGTACAACGTGTTGGTAGTGATAAAGACATCAAAGTAAATGTTCGTGTTATTGCGGCAACAAATAAAAACTTAAAGAAAGAAATTGAAGATGGGAAATTCCGTGAAGATTTATATCACAGGTTAGCCGTTATCTTGATTAAAGTACCAGCATTAAATGATAGAAGAGACGATATTCCGTTATTGATAAATCATTTTGCAGGAAAAATTGCAAACGAACAAGGAACAGCCGCTAAAAAATTCTCAGATAAAGCGATAGAATTATTACAAGCGTACGATTGGACAGGAAATATTAGAGAATTACGAAATGTAATTGAACGTCTCATCATTCTCGGAGGAAAAGAAGTTACCGAAGAAGATGTAAAACTCTTTGCTTCTAAATAAGAATAAAAAATCAGCTCAAAAGGCTGATTTTTTTGTGAATTTACACGTCAAACTAAACTAGATTCAGTTTCTCATCATGAGTTAGTTAAATTGTGTGATGCTGAATCAAGTTTAGGGTGACGCAGCAGTTTTCTTAATCTTTAAAATGAAAGGACAGGTCATTTCTGTAAAAATTAAGTAATTCGCTTATAAAAACACTTATTTTAAGTCATGCGAATAGATGCTGAAAAAAACTGAAAGTGCAGCGATTTAAAAATTAGTATTGAGAATTGAGATGTTAGTATTGAGAAGTTTCAAATCAAATACTGTACTGTGCTAATTTTTGAACTTTTACACAAACAAGCTAAAAATCTAAAAGCACAGCGATCTAACACCTAACAGCAAGCGATTTAAAAATCAGTGTTGAGAATTGAGATGTTAGAATTGAGATGTTTCAAAGGAAATACTGTGCTAATTTTTGAACTTTTACACAACCAAGCTAAAAATCTAAAAGCGCAGCGATCTAATTTCTAACAGCAAAGCGGTCTAAAAATCTAAAATTATATTCCAAATTTCACACTAACTCCAGTCTGTAAATCTGGATTGTTATTTACGGTAAAATCTTGTTGAATATAAAATGAAGTTGATATTTTTCGTGTAAACGTGTATACAAATGTCCAATAATTATTGTTCTTATATAAATGACGTGTTCCATGTCCCCAAGAATTAAAAGCATCGTCATCACGAACATAAATATTGTAATCGTCTTCGTCTTTTTTATGTAGACTTGTTTGAAGATAAAAGCTAATTCCAAACGAGTGATATGTTTTTCCTTTGGAAAGAAATGTATATTCAATATCTGTTTCTAAACTTCCAATAAAATCATTCGTTCCAAAATCAAAATTATCATCCTGTAAATCCACAGCATTTTTTCGAAGCACATTTGTTCCCAATCCGAATAAAATAAAATTACGATCGTTGAGGTCAAATTGTTTTACTCCAGCAGCTGAAAGTCCAACATCCATAGACATATTATAACTAGATAAATTTGTTCCAAGATGTGCACCAAAATTTAAATACACTTTCTTATCGTTCAAAAATGTCGGATAATAATAATAATGTGTCTCAATTCCAGCAGTTAAAAAATCGCCATTGCCTAAATCGAATGATCTCCCATTTCTATCAGTATATAAAAACTTGGCTTTGTCCAATCCAAAAACACGTCTATCAAAAGGATCATCACCACCGGCAACGTTATCATGAAAGAACTCAATAAGACGATCGGAAGTCAAAGAAGAAAGAGGAAACTTTCCATTAGTCAATAAAAAAGCTCTAAAACCAACAATTAATTCTTGATTTTTAGTTGTCGGAATCGTTAAATTTCCTCTTAAGCCTTTAATCACACCATCAGTTTCTATTTCAAAATAACCAGCATCAATCTGATCTTCTTCCACACGATATTGTCTGCTAAACCAAGCTAGTGCACTCATATCAGCACGAACTGAAGGATCATTTGGAATATATGTTTTTACATTTGGTCCCCAAACATTTCCACTTTCCAAACTAATATCTAATTCTAGACGTTGAGAAGCTTTCAGTTTAAAATTATGATTTAACCGTGAAATAAATACACCAAATGGATTGGTTGATAAAATACTAGGCTTCGAAATTCCGTTTTTAGTATAAGCTGGAATAGAATCTTGATCGCTTTGCGCGAATAGACTCAAACTCAAACATAAAAAGAAAACAAATACTAATTTTTGATGTTTCATAATGCAATACTGATAATTTGAAGCCGCTAAACTACAAAAAATGTAAAGTACAATCCGTATATTTAGCCTTCAAAGAAAAATAGTAAGGCATGAAGCATTTTGATAAGGATACTTTTAAAGTAACAAAATCTATAAAACTGAGTGAAATATCTACCAAATTTGATCTTGGAGAATCTAAAAAAGAAATCAAAAAAGAACTAGAAGATGTTCGAGAAGATTTAGGAAAACTACAAGATACAATCTACGCACATGGAAAATACGGTGTATTGGTTTGTTTGCAAGGAATGGATACTGCTGGAAAAGATAGCTTAATCAGAGAAGTTTTTAAAGATTTTAATACGCGTGGAATTGTAGTACATAGTTTTAAAGTACCTACGGAATTAGAGTTGAAGCACGATTATTTATGGAGACATTACATTGCATTGCCAGCAAGAGGGAAATTCTCGATTTTTAATAGAACACATTATGAAAATGTATTGGTAACTCGTGTACATCCTGGATATATTATGGGAGAAAACATTCCTTCTGTAAACTCTGTAGAGGATATTAATGATGAATTTTGGGCAAAACGCTTTGAACAAATCAATAATTTTGAAAAGCATATTGCAGACAATGGAACGATTATCTTCAAATTTTTCTTGAACATTTCGAAAGATGAACAAAAAAACAGATTACTTCGTCGTTTAGAACTCAAAGAAAAAAACTGGAAATTCTCTCCAGGCGATTTAAAAGAACGTAAACTTTGGGATAAATATCAAGAATGTTATGAAGATGCGTTAAATAGAACGAGCAAACCACATGCGCCTTGGTATGCAATTCCTGCTGATGACAAACCAACGGCACGATATATTGTTGCCAAAACAATTTATGATACATTAAAAGAATACTCAGATATTGATGAACCTGAATTGGATGATGATATCAAAGCAAATCTCGAAATGTACAAACAACAATTAGAATCTGAATAAAACCTCAAAATACTGCCACACATGAAAAAAATATTTACACTGTTATTTTTGGCTTCTGCGATCAGTTTTGCACAAAAAGCAGATGAAAAACAACTCAAAAAAGTATACTCAACTTCATTAACCAATGGACAAAGTTATGCTTGGCTTGATCATTTGTCGAATAAAATTGGCGGACGTCTTTCCGGATCTGCAAATGCAGCAAAAGCTGTGCAATACACAAAAGCAGAACTAGAAGCATTAGGTTTAGATAAAGTTTGGTTGCAAGAAGTAATGGTTCCAAAATGGGAACGTGGAAAAGCGGAAGAAGCTTACTTTATGTCTGGCGGAACAAAAACTACGGTGCCAATTTGTGCGCTTGGTGGTTCTGTAGCAACCAAAACAGGCGGAATAGAAGCAGAAGTTATTGAAGTACAAGGTTTGCAGGATTTAAAAGCTTTAGGAAAAGAGAAAATTCAAGGAAAAATTGTGTTTTATAATCGTCCAATGCAAGCTGACTTAATCAGTACGTTTGAAGCTTATGGTGGTTGTGTTGATCAGCGTTATGGTGGTGCAAAAGAAGCGTTAAAATATGGTGCTATTGGTGTTGTTGTACGATCTATGAACTTGCGTTTAGATGATTATCCACACACAGGAAGTATGGGATATGAAGATGTTGCAGTAGCAGATAGAATTCCTGCGGCAGCTATCAGCACAAACGGAGCAGAAATATTAAGTAAACAATTAAAAAAAGATCCGAAAACAAAATTCGGATTTACAATGCATTGCACACAATATGAAGATGTACTATCGCACAATGTCATTGGTGAAATCACAGGAAGTGAATTTCCAAATGAAATCATTATTGTTGGTGGACATTTAGATTCTTGGGATTTAGGAGATGGTTCTCATGATGATGGCGCAGGAGTTGTACAAAGTATGGAAGTATTACGCTTAATCAAAGAAACGGGTTATACGCCAAAAAGAACAATCAGAGTTGTATTATTTATGAATGAAGAAAACGGATTGCGTGGCGGACGTAAATATGCTGAGGTTGCTAAAGAAAAAGGAGAGAAACATGTATTTGCTTTAGAAAGTGATGCTGGCGGATTCACGCCAAGAGGTTTCTCATTTGATTGTTCGGCTGGAAACTTTGCACAAGTAGAAAGTTGGAAACCATTATTTAAACCGTATTTAATTCATTATTTTGAAAAAGGAGGAAGTGGTGCAGATATTGGTCCGTTAAAAGACGATCAGATTGTATTAGCAGGATTGCGTCCAGATTCGCAACGATATTTTGATCATCATCATGCAGAGAACGATACGTTTGATGCTGTCAATAAACGCGAATTGGAATTAGGTGCAGCAACCATGACTTCTTTAGTATATTTATTTGATAAATACGGAACTGTAAAAGAAAAGAAGATAAAAGGATAAAAAAATAAAGGTAACTATATACTTATTTACACTAATTAAATTAGGTTTAGTGTAATTAACTTCTTATTTTTGATATAACAAAATGATAATGTTATGTTTAACGAAGAAGTAAAATCAGTTTTAGACCTTATAAAAGCCTTTCCAAATCAACAGGCTTGTATAGATCATTTAGAGTTATTACGTTGGAATGGTAACGTAGTAAGTCCATTTGATGAAACTTCTAAAGTCTACAAATGTAAAGGTAACAAATACAAGTGTAAAAATACTGGTAAGTACTTCAATGTTAAGACAAACACGATATTTGATAATACTAAAATCGACTTGCAAAAGTGGTTCTTAGCTATTTGGCTCGTTACTTCTCATAAAAAGGGTATTTCTTCGCTTCAATTAGGGCGTGACTTAAACATTACACAAAAATCTGCTTGGTTCATGCTACAACGTATTAGAAACTGTTTCGGAATCGACAACGACACACAATTAGACAATGAAGTTGAAGTAGATGAAACTTACGTAGGTGGAAAAAACAAAAACAGACACGCAAATAAAAAAGTACCACATTCGCAAGGTAGAAGCGCAAAAGACAAAACACCCGTAGTCGGAATGGTTGAGCGTAACGGAAAACTTACTGCGCGTACTATAGAGAATGTAAAATCTGAAACACTTACCCGTGAGATTATCAAAAACGTTAAAGAATCTGCAAAACTATATTCTGACGAATGGCTAGGATATAAAGGTATCAACCGCATTTACGATCACAGTATCGTGAAGCACAACCAAAACCAATACGTTAACGGTAGAATCCACACAAACACAATAGAGGGGTTTTGGTCACTTTTAAAACGTGGTATCGTTGGCATCTATCATTTTACAAGTAAAAAGCATTTACAAAAGTACGTTGATGAATTCGTATTTAGATACAACACGCGCAAAGGTGGCGAATTTGAAAGATTTAATTTACTTTTACAGAATACTCAAAATAGAATAACATATAAAGAATTGATTAATGGGTAATTTAGAAGAACAACAAAACTTTTTGTTTTATACTGCAGAAGATGGGACTACAAATATTCAAGTAATTGTAGATGATGAAACTGTGTGGGCTACTCAAAGATCAATGAGTGATATATTTGACGTTGAAGAAAACACAATAACATATCACGTAGGGAATGTGTATGCTGATGGAGAACTACCAAGAAGTTCAACTACTCGAAAAATTCGAGTAGTTCGAAAGGAGGGAAACCGTGATGTAAAAAGAGAATTAGATTTTTACAACTTAGATATGATTATATCTGTAGGTTACAGAGTTAATTCTCCGAAAGCTACAAGATTTAGAATTTGGGCTACCTCAATACTCAAAGAATATTTAATCAAGGGTTTTGCTTTGGATGATGAAAGGCTAAAACAAGGAAAAACCTTATTCGATAAAGATTATTTTGATGAATTAGTAGAACGCATTAGAGAGATACGTGCGTCTGAAAGAAGATTTTATCAAAAAATAACTGACATATACGCTTTAGCAATGGATTACGATCCTAAAGCGAAGATTACACAAACTTTCTTTGCGACTGTACAAAATAAACTAGAGTACGCTATAACACATCATACCGCTTCTGAAATAATAAAACTAAGGGCTGATTCAAGCCTTCCAAATATGGGGTTAACAAGTTGGAAGAATGAAAAAAAAGGCGGAAAGATTATGAAGTCAGATGTTTCTATCGCTAAGAATTATCTAAAGCAAGAAGAAATATCAGAATTGAATATCCTTGTCACAATGTTGCTGGATTTCGCAGAACTTCAAGCAAAAAGAAATAATGGTATGACAATGAAAGATTGGGTTAATAAACTTGACTCTTTTATCAAATTCAATGATTATGACTTATTAAATGATGCAGGAAGCGTTAGGGCAAGTGTAGCAAAAGCATTCGCAGAACAAGAATACATTAAGTTTCGAATAATTCAAGACATTGAACATAAATCTGATTTCGATAAGTTAGTTGAGAAAACTAAAAAAGGAGAAGTTCCGCCGCCGCCGATTGTCAATAAAAAAGTAGACTTATCAGATTTTAATCAAAAATTAAAAAAAGGATTAGAATTTAACCCAAAAGATAGACCTGTTTCAGCTTTAAGTCTAAGCAGTATAAGGAAAAGAAAGGAACATAAAGACAAGAAAGGCGATAAAAAATAAGCCTTCTATGTATAAGGATTCTTTAGATTGTTTATTTCAAAAACATGTAGTAATTGCTTAGCTAAATTATCTATTCTGTACTCTAATTCTACTATTCTATCTTCAGCTTGCTTTAAGTTCTTTTTGAGCTTCGTTATCTCGTCCATAATATATTTAAATTGGTTTGTTTGTATTACTGTAATTCTTCAGGAAAACCATCATCTAACAGGCTGTAATAGTCTTCTTTTTCACAAATAATAATGTGATCTAGTATTCTTATACCGAGTAATTCGCCGCCTTTCATTAATCTGTGTGTTAATCGTAAATCAGCTTCACTTGGTTTCATGTTACCGCTTGGATGGTTGTGACATAATATGATTTTTTCGCATTTCTTAGCTGCTGCGAGATTAAATACGTCAATAGGAGAAACATTAACGGTATTTGATTTACCTATCGCAATGAGTTCTATATACTCAATATCGTTATTGTTATTCAAACCAATAACCCAAAAATACTCCTTCTTTCTGTGAAGTCTGTTTTGGCGTAAAAGTATCTTACGCATTATACGTGCTATGTCTTCTCCGTTTGCGATGTTAATGTCCTCGTCTTTTGGTAAGCGTACTTTCATTTGATTTGGTTCTTTGTTTCAAAGATAGCAATATAATGAAAAAACTTACGAGTTAATTTATTTTTGATATAGTTTCTGGTTTTTAGAAATTTCTTTCAATCTCATAAGTAAATTCAATCTTTTATCTTTATATTTCTGCTCAAAATTTAAACTATGCAATTACAAGTATTTAAGTTCGAGTCAAAAGAAGAAAAGATGTTAAGTGAAATTAGAACCATTGAAATTGATGGGGAAATTTGGTTTGTTGCTTCTGATGTCGCTAAAACTCTAGGATACAAAAGACCGTCGGAAGCTGTTAGACAACATTGTAAAGAAAAGGGTACGGTAAAACACCGTGTGCCTACTGACGGAGGAGATCAAGAGGTCTTAATTGTCAATGAACCAAACGTTTACAGACTCATCATAAAATCAAAGTTACCATCTGCTGAAAAGTTTGAAGAATGGTTATTTGAAGAAGTTGTTCCTTCAATACGAAAAAAAGGTTTTTATGGCAGGATTGATCGAAGCCAAGCGCCTAACTTTTATCTTAGATATAAAGACAATCTTCATAAAATTGACAGAAACTATTTTTCAGTAATAAGTGAATTATTTGTTACGCTTAATGCTGAATTAGAAAAAGTAGGTTACGAGATACCAAATAGAAGTGAAACAGGAAAACAAATTATGCCTGATATTTCAGTCGGAAGAATGTTTTCAAGCTACTTAAAAAAGACAAAATCTGAGTTTCTTGATACTCACAAATATTACGCTCATTCTTTCCCTGACGATAGACCTGATGTTGAAGCAAGAATGTACCCTATAGAAGCGTTACCAACATTTAGAAAATTTGTATTTGAAAAATGGATTCCTGAAAACGCTACCAAATACTTCAAAGACCGCGATCCTGTTGCTTTAGACTACTTACCTAAACTTTTAGAATAATTTTTTTCATCTTTTAGTGTAAACATATATATAGTTGCCAAAATAAATTCTATTTAAATCTATTTTTTTAAGCTTTAGAACAAGAAAAAACTAATAAAGGGATTAATTATAAAACTTCCTTTATTAGTTTTTTTATTATATCGCTTTTTTTCAAGCTTTATTCTTAATCGTCGTATTCACAGTTATACCAACATCTAGTGGCATTTCCAGCAAGCGCACTTAAACAGTCTTGATTTGCTTCGCTTGATCCTTGAGGACCATTACTGTAATTATCAAAGCTCATAGTAAAAGTAGCTCCATTCATAGTAATTGTTAGACGACATGTTTGAGAACCACCAACTAGGTTATATTGTTGTTGTTTATTGAGAACAGTAACTCCTTTTAAATTTAAAATGTTTTTTAGCATTGTATATAAATATTAATTTGTTATTAATTTTAGCTTATAAATGGTTGTAAAGTATGAGTATATAAATGTGAATACTTTTTATTTTAAGTAAGCAACTTTTCGATAAATACAAATATCTTTAGCAAACAGCAGAGCATTGATTAGAACAAATATATGTGGCTCTACCGTCACAATTTATTAGCGAATCAAAGTTCGTTAATGAAATTAATTACCTTTTCTTATTTTTTTACATAGTTCAAGGCATAATGTATTACAACTCCAATACTGAGTACCAGGAGGATTCAAAGTTGTATCGGCACAAGACAAGCATCCTGTATTCCCATGTGTTCCGCCTCCTACGACTTTAACTTGAGTTATTAGCGAAATGGATTTTTTGTTCAGTTTTAATGACTTAACATTCTTTTTTTTCATAATAAACGGTTTTAATGTTATATGTTTTGTTATAGCTTTTAATGCTAATACACATTTCAAATGTAATAGCATTCATTACAAAAAAACAATTGAAGTTTTGTCAATTTTATAAAAATGATTATGCTGTTTTTTGATTTAAATAACTGAAAATTAACTACTTGAAAGTGTGTGGCTTTATGGCTAAAAATAGCATACTAAAAAAGCATGAAAAAGAGCAGAAAAGCAAGATACTATTGAATTTCGCTTTGTCTTAATTCTTTTATATAAAGTGAAGGTTTTACTTTTAGTAGTTTTTTGAAGTTGGTATTAAAAGAACCTATGCTTTTATAACCTGCTTCTTTTGCAATTGCTTCTATGGTATAATTTCGTAAATTTTTTTGTTCATTTAGCCGTTTCACAATCGAGCGTATTCTTAATCTATTACTATATTCAGCAAAGGATAGATTTAAATAATTATTTACAGTTTTCGATAAGTAACTTGAGTTCGTATTTAGTCTTTTTGCGACCAAGACCAATGTGTAATTTGGTTGCAAAAACAATTCTTCTTTTTCTAAATTTTTAAGTTTTTCAATAAGTTTTAATGCATTTTCGTCGGTGAGTACATTTATTGTTTTTGGTTTGTTTTGTTTTGAAATGTCTTCTTGTAATTGATCTATTCTTGTTTGAAGTAAACGTATATTTCTTTTATCTTTTTTCTTAACTTTAAAAAAATAGATTAGGAATACACTTATACATACAATTGAAGTGAAAAATAAGTATAAATAAACTTTTTTTAGCTTTTCTTGTGCTTGATAATTTTCACGGAAAATCTTTACTTCTTCTTTTCTTTTTTCATGCGCTACCAAAGTGTTTATGGAAATATCAGATGCACTTTTAGTTTCAATATGTGCTTTTATTTTCTCAGCATAACTTGTAGCGTACTTAAGAGCTTTTTTTGGCTGCTCTGTTTCTTCATAAATTTTAAATAAGTAAAAATGGCATAAAGCTTCAAAATCCAATAGTTGGTACTCAGGCCAAGTATTAGCCTCAATTTGTTGAAGAAATATAGTCTCTGCTTGTTTCCAATTTTTTAAAAAATAGTCACATTCGGCGACAATAAAACTCCCTTGTGCTACTCGTTTGTTACGTTTTCTCGCTTTATAAACTTTTAAAACTTCTTCATAATGGTGTTTAGCAACTTTATAATTGTGCCTGTAAAAATTAATATCTCCATACAATGTAGTTATATTGACATCATAATAAGAGATTTTATTTTTTACTGCATATTCTTTAGCCATTTTGGCATAATGTTGTGTTGAATCTAAATACGAGTCATAATATTCGTCATTTATATTGTAAATATGTACGTTCATATTTCTATGAGCTAGTTTTATTAATTCTTTTAGGTATTCTTTTTGCAGACTATCTTCTGTCAAAAAAATAGGAGCTTTTTTTATCTTATTCAAGCATATATTACTTATTTCTATTGCTTTAAAAAGTTTATCAGACAAAGAGTAAAGTCTACCTAATGCAGATTGAAGCTTAATTTCTAACAAGAGCGAACAATTGCCTTCACAAGAATTGATAGTTTTATTGAGAATATGTATGGCAGTTTCTAATTCATGACTTTCTAAATATCGTAAACTCTGAAAATAGTAAACATAGCCTTCAATTTCTGTTTTATTTTGATCAATATGTTCTAATTGTGATATCGCTTTTTCAAAGAAGGCATCTGCCAAATCAAAATTAGTACGCAAGACATATACATAAGCTTTGCCAGCATAACCAAAGGCTTTAAGATCATTTTCTTGAGAACTTATAAATTGATCGCATAGTATAATGGCATCATCTGGATTTTTTAAATATATCTTATTGTATTCAATAAAAGAGGAAGCAAGATTGTTTTGAGCATAAGAGCACAAACTAAAAATACTAAAGAATATTATGAATAGAATGTTTGTGATTGGAAAATAATGTTGAATCCTTTTTGTGCAAAATGATGTTTTAAACATTGTTTGTAATGCCATAGATAGTTATCAATTTATTAAAGCTAGATAAAATTATAAACATAGAAAAAAGAATCTTCTTATGATTCATAAATCATAAGATAGTTCGTAATGATCTTTTGTTTTGATATAAAGTTTCGCAACGCTACTTTGATCATTATCATGCCTCCAATGATACTTTTGATGCTGTAAATCGTCGTGAGCTAGAATTAGGTGCAGCAACCATGACTTCTTTAGTATATTTATTTGATAAATACGGCACGGTAAAAGAAAAGAAAATAAAGGTAAATAATATTCAAAATACCTTATCTATAAAAAAAGCGACATTATACTATATAATGTCGCTTTTCCTTTTTAATCAATAATTGCTAATGTGACAATTTTAAAATATTAGCTTCCGCATAAATTATCTTGCATACAATCATCAAACTTAGCAAAGTTATCAGGATATGTTTTATCGCAATGATTATACGCCAAATAACAATGTGGAACACCTCCGATGATAAATTTTTGTTCGTTTTTAGATAATTCTCTCCCTAATTTGGTAATTGATTTTAACATAGTTATAGTATTTAAAAAGGTTAATAACACTTAAAACTATAGATTATTCGCAGTGAAAAAAAACATGTTTATTCAATATTTATAAACGATAAGTTGAAATTTATAAATCTTACACAGGTAAAAGATATTCATAAAATGGAAACTAATTTTAATACTTATTGTAATGCGAAATAGATGTAGTTCTATTCAAACAGCTGATAATAAGTAGTTTTACATGGCTTTTGAAAGTCAGAAAAAGATCTCAATATTTATGTTTCAGAAGTAAATTGCGAGTGAAAAAAAAGTAAAAGTTTATCGGGAGACACTAAAATAGGCTATTTGTCACGAATAAAGTCGTATATTTAAGTAAACCGTATTGTTATGAAAGAAATAAATCAAATAACACGTTTGATGGTATTTGTTCTTCTTTTTTTCAATCCTAAAATAGGTGTCTACGGACACAACCAAAATAACCCTTATAACCATCAAACAGAGTTGGCTAATTTGCCAAGAGCTGCGTCAAGTGAATTTTCATATTTCTATGATGTAGGGAATCTAAAATTAAAAACCAGTACTACAGATAGTATTCCTATCTATAAAAAACTGGCACTAGAGCATGCGCGAAATCGTGATGTGGAAAAAGCGTCTTTTTATGCAGATAAATATATGAAGACCAGTTATGAATTTAACTTTATCCACAATAGCGAGTTTGTTGCTCTTGAAAATATTATGCCTTTTAAAAACGTGTTTAAAAAATATTGTTTGAATTTTACAGGATACAATTTATTCTATTTGTTTTCAGCGTTAATAGGCTTTTTTATTGCGATTGTGATGAACTTTAAGCGAAACAAAAATAGAAGTGCAATTATATTCATAAGCATTTTCATACTGATACGTTCATTATTTATACTTCATTTGTTTTTATACGATTCAAACTTGAAATATAGATTTCCACATGCTTTATTCATGTCTACTATATTCGTATTTGTAGATGGACCACTGCTTTATTTTTACTTTAAGAGTATTACCAAAAAATATACATTCAAAAAGCAACATCTATTACATTTGATACCTACCATTGTTGTTATTTTTGTATTGCTTCCTATAATAGCACTGCCTGAAGAAGAAAAGTTGAAAGTAATATTAAACACAAGTACTATTGATTACAAATCATTTTTACCGCCAATGGTTTTTGTTAAATTGACTTTGCTTTTTGGATATGGTTACTTTGTATTTAAAATGTATTACAAAGACATTCGAAAGAATCCTAAAATTAGTGAACGTGTACAAAAATGGCAACGAAACCTGGTAGGACTCATTACACTCTATATCGTAAGTTTTACGTTCTATTGTTTAGTTGTAATTCGCGTGATTCCTAAAAGCGACTTTTTATATCATTTTCAAATATGGATTATGACTTTTATGGTATTGTATATTGGATACATGGCTTACATTCAGCCAAAAATTATTACCAATAGTTATGTAATTAGAATCAATAATAAATATAGAAATTCAGGATTAACAATCAGTTTGTCACACGAGCTAAAGGAACAACTTTTATACTTATTAAATGAAGAAAAAATTTATAAGCAAAATGATATCAACTTAGAAAAGCTTTCTAAAATGCTGAATACAACACGACACAATACGTCTCAAGTAATTAATGAGCATTTTGAATTAAATTTCTTTGAACTCATTAACCAATATCGCATTACGGAAGCATCTCAAATTTTAAAAGATGACATACATCATAACTTAAATATCATTGATGTTGCCTATGAAGTTGGATTCAATAATAAAGTTACCTTTAATAAATCATTCAAAAAACATTTTGCACAAACGCCTTCACAATATGTGAAAATGTTTCGTGTGGCGTAAGTCATTACAGTTAAGTGTTGATCAAAACGAATTTGTGGAATTCAAAGAAGAAAGTCTGTAAATAGATGTAGTAATCTTTTTTACAAATCTTTCTTCGTGGTTCCATAGATATATTTCTTCAGATAAAACTCCGTTTCCATCATGCATTAAAATTAATTGATCGCCAGAGCCATCAGAACCAATTGCAATTGCATTTTCGGGAAAACCTTTCCATTCACGAGCATTTCTAGTTTCGAGAACGATATGATTGCAAGTTCGACTGATTCTTTTTCTATCAGATGTATCAAAAAAAGGATACAATTTAAATTCAGACTCTTCTATGATGCATTCTCCGCCATTTAAACGCATCATACGTTTTTTAAATTCGGTAGGAAATATAATATTTAGTTGTGATTCGACTTGTAGTATATATTTTTCTTCAACAGGAAAAGGCATTTTTTAGCTCTCTTTGGTTTCGGTAGTACTAAAACTACATCAATTCTACGTTACATCAAATTCGTTTGAAGCATTCATGAGTAAAATGAAGGTAAACATTCTTCGGAAAGGGTAATAGTTATAGGGATTCCCTAAAAAAGATACAGGAAGTAGTTCATTTACTCTAGCAAAAAAAAGGTGAAGTGAATTCTTTATGCAATCTCAAAAACTGTATATCCGCCTCGTATAAATTTCGGCTTCACTTTTTTAGTATTAAAAAACGAGTATAAACTAAAAAAGTTATTTCAATGGAAAAGAATTACATTAAAATGCTACTACTATTACTGTTTAATGTCAGTATCGTATTAGCACAAGAAAAAAATGTTACTGGTAACATTGTCGATGACAAAGGAACTCCATTACTAGGAGTTACTGTTCTTGTAAAAGGAACAACTACTGGAGCACAAACAGACTTTGATGGAAACTACACGATCAAATGTAAAACAGGCGATGTGTTAGTGTTTTCATATGTAGGATTTAAACCGAAAGAAATCGCAGTCACAAATATTTCAGTGATCAATGTTACGCTAGAAGAAGATGTTGATGTACTAGATGAGGTATTGATTGTTGGATATGGAAAAGCAAGTAAAGTAGATAATACTGGAGCTATCACAAAGATAAAATCAGAACAGCTAGATAATGTGCCTGTAGCTTCTATACAAGAAGCATTATCTGGAAAAGCTTCAGGTGTTTTTATCGAAAGTCAAAGTGGAAAAATTGATGGAGCGATCAAAGTAAGAATTAGAGGAACAAACTCTATTGGAGGAAACAACGAACCTTTATATGTAGTAGATGGTTTGGTGATTGCTGGAGGAACCAGAGATATCAATTTCAATAATGTTGAATCTCTAGAAGTTTTAAAAGATGCAGCAGCAACAGCGATTTACGGATCAAGAGGAGCAAATGGAGTCATATTAATCACCACAAAAAAAGGAAAAGAAGGTAGAACAAGATTCAATGTTGATTTCCAAAATGGATTCAGCGAACCTACAAGCCTTAGAGATTATATGAATGCTGCTCAATACAGAGACTTCTTTAGAGTAGCTGCTGTGAATTCATTTGGGGATGATACGGGGAATTTCTTTGCAGACACAATTCTAGGAGATTTATCACAAGGTCAAGACGTAGATACAGATTGGCAAGATTTAGCATTTAGAAATGCAAAACTAACGCAATTTAGTATTGGTGCTTCTGGTGGAAGTGAAAAAACAAGATTCTATACAAACCTTTCGTATGATCACCAGGAAGGAATTTTGATTGGAAACGATTTGAAAAAACTGAATGGTATTTTAAACTTTGAACACGATGTAAGCGATCGTATGCGTTTAGGTGTAAGCACTACAATAAGTAGGTTAGAAACCAATAGTGTGGCAGGCGATAATGCATTTGCAACACCAATTCAATTAGTAGCACAAGCACCAGTTTCGCCTGTGCGAGATGAAGATGGAAACTTAATTCGTTATGATCAAGTAGGAAGTATTATTAGCGGATATTACAGCGCTGTTATCGAAGATGCAAATTCGACGAGAAATACAACTTCCGATAGAATTTTAGCAAATCTATATGCTGATTATAAATTTGCAGATTGGTTCAATATTAGAGGTGAAATAGGATTGGATAGAGGTTCGAGAAAAGCCTTTACTTTTCAAAATGCAAATACGCAAGGAAATGAAATTACAGGTGGATTTGGTTCTACCACAATTACAAAATTTCAAACATTCTCTCCAAAAATCTATGCGACTATAGACAAAAAGTTCAATGATATGCACGATATCAATCTAGTCATAGGAGCAGAGGCTCAAAAAACGAGAACCGAAACTGCAGGCGGAACTGCCACAGGATTTATCTCCGGATTAGATCAAACAGGAACTGGAGCCGTTCCTACAGGTGTTTTAGGCGCTACGGCAGATAATGGATTCTACTCTTACTTTGGAAGATTAACATATAAACTTAACAATAAATATATCCTTGGATTTACGGGAAGATATGATAAAAGTTCAGCATTTGGCGATGGAGTTTTCTTTCCAGCGGTTTCAGGAGCTTGGAAAATTTCGGAAGAAGCATTCTTAAAAGATTCAAAAGTAATCAGCTTCATGAAACTACGCAGTAGCTTTGGAGTTAGCGGAAACAATTTCAATGGTTTTCCTAGTTTGGCTTTATTCTCGCCAGTAGCCTACAATAAACTAGCAGGATTGTCACCAACACAATTAGCAAACAATGATTTATCTTGGGAAACCACAAGTACCTTTGATGTAGGTTTAGAATTAGGTTTTTTAGATAATAGAATAAATCTTGAATTAAACTATTATGCAAAGCAAACAAAAGATTTGATTCAACGAAGACCAATTGATGCAACTTCAGGTTTTACAGGGTTTGCCGCCAATGTAGGAAACATAGAAAACAAAGGATTTGAAATTACTTTAAATACAATAAATGTAGATACAAAAGATTTTAGATGGGAAACCAACATCAACTTCTCACAAAATAAAAATGAAGTGACAAAATTGATCAATGGTCAGCCAATCTTAAGTACAAACGATAGATACATGAATGCATTGATAGAAGGCGAACCAATTGGAGTGTTTTATGGAAGAGAATATGCAGGTGTCGATCCAGCTAACGGAGATGCATTATATTATTTAAACGATGGAACAGACGGAACTACGAACGATCCAAATGCTGCAAACTTTAAAGTTTTAGGAAATCCAAATCCAGATTGGATTGCGGGAATCAGTAATCAATTTCGTTACAAAAACATTGATTTCAACTTTTTATTTAATGTAGTGCAAGGAAATAAAATCCACAGAGCAGCAGATGTGTTTATGGTTGGAGGTGATTTTATTGACAATCAATTAGCGAGTGAACTAAACTATTGGACGCCAGAAAATCCAAATACAGACATTCCGCAACCAAGATTGGTAGGAGGAAACGGAACAGCTACTTCTAGCAGGTTTCTTCAAGATGGTTCATATGTAAGACTAAAAACAATTTCTTTAGGATATAACTTCAATCCAAAATTATTAGAAAAAATAAAACTATCAGACTTACGAATCTTTATCACTGGACAAAACCTATTAACATTTACAAAATACGATGGATGGGATCCAGAAGTGAGCACAGACTTTCTAGCAAATGGAAGCAATGTATTTCAAGGTGTAGACTTTTATTCAGCACCACAAGCGAAAACAGTAACAGTAGGAGTAAAAGTTGGATTTTAAAAAATTAAACAGATGAAACGAGCATAAAATTTTATTATTTCCAAATTGACATAAGGAGATAATTAAAATTATATGTGAGTTACTGAATGTATTCAATTTTTTTGAACATTCAGGAATCAAAAAAAATTAAACAGATGAAACGAACATAAATTTTTAATATTTCCAAATTGACACAAGGAGATAATTAAAATTATATGTGAGTTACTGAATGTATTCAGTTTTTTTGAACATTTATAAATCAAAAAAAATTAAACAGATGAAACATATCAAAAATAAATATATAAACTATATGATGGTAATCATTGCATATCTTTCCTTTTCATGTGAAGACTATGTAGATGTAGAACCTTTAAACACACTAAGTGCAGAGAATGCATTAAACAGTAGTGAAAAAGTAATTGGAGCACTCAATGGAGTATATAATACAATGTCAGGAACAGCATTGCTAGGTGGAGATTTAATTTTTGTGGCTGAATTGTTAGCAGCAGATGGGAAAATATCGTTTGGAGGAACATTCAACGATCCACGCCAAATTATCAACAAGCAAATATTGACAACAAATAGTAGAGTCAATAATATCTTCAATGCAGGTTACAGTGCTATCAATCGAGCAAACTTAGTATTAGAAGCAATTGATGTTGTAGATGACGCAAACAGAGATCGAGTAGAAGGAGAAGCGCTTTTTGCTAGAGCATTAATTCATTTCGAATTGGTAAAACTATTCGCAAAACCATATAGTGATGGAAATGCAAGTTCAAACATAGGTATTGTGCTCAAAACAGAAGCAAGTCCTTTTAATGGAGGAGACATTTCTTCAGATTGTGATGTTAGAAGTACAGTGCAACAAGTATATGATATAGTATTGGCAGATTTAATTGCGGCGAGCGCATTAGTGCCATCTAGTAATGGAATATATGCTAACAAAGCAACGGTAAATGCTGTGTTGGCCAGAGTATATCTGCAAATGGGAAATTATGCAGGAGCAAGAGACGCAGCAAACCTAGCAATAAACGATTCTGGAGCAAGCATGGTTCCTACATATCGATTTGCTTTTGCGCAAGATGCAAATACGTCCGAAGATATCTTTTCAATACAAGTTTCGGAAATTGATGGAGTAAATGGTATGAATACCTTTTGGGCACCAAGCGCACAAGGTGGTCGAGGAGATGTAAGAGTTACAGCTGGTTTTGCCAATTTCTTAACATCACAGAATAGAGGGACAAATGCCAATCCAAATGTTGCTATGATTATAGGAAACTACACAACAAAATGGTACAATCAATTTGGAAATGTACAAATGGTTCGCTTGGCAGAACTACTACTAATCCGAGCAGAAGCAAATTTAGAACTAGGAACTTCAATCGGAGCAACACCACAACAAGATTTAGATGTGGTAAGAACCAGAGTAGGTTTACCTAGTATAACTGCTACTGTAAACAATGTATTGACGGAAAGAATCTCTGAATTAGCTTTTGAAGGACAATATTTGCACGATTTCAAAAGAAGACAACTCACAATAGAAGGTTTTTCTTTTGATGCGAATGAATTGGTACTTCCAATTCCGCAAAACCAAATCAATGCGTGTCCAGATACGCAGCAAAATGCTGGGTATTGAGTCTTAAATATGTATTAGTAATTCGTCAAGGGTATAAGTTTAATTATAAGGACATCTTTATTATCAGGCAGAATTGCTAATGCATATCTAAGATAAATTCCAAATGAGGGAGTAAACTTAAAAAGTATACTTCATAAAAAAGAAACATTATTTAGTTTTTTTAGTTAGAGCTTCTTTTTGTAGTAATGCAAAGAGAAGTTCTTTTAAAAAAATAAAGGCTTTCAAAATTTGAAAGCCTTTATTATATAATTAAATCATGTAACTTATTCGAAATAACTAAATGTTTCTCCGTCTTTAATAGTTAATAATGTTTCGTAAATCAGACGAATCACATTTTCAACATCGTTCTTATGTACAGTTTCTACTGTAGTATGCATATAACGTAGCGGAAGCGAAATTAATGCAGAAGGAACACCACCATTACTATAAGCAAAAGCATCAGTATCTGTTCCTGTAGAACGACTAGAAGCCATACGTTGAAAAGGAATCTTCTTTGCTTCGGCAGTTTCAATAATACGTTCTCTCAACTTATTCTGAACCGCAGGCGCATATGAAATAACTGGTCCATCTCCCATCTTTGTCTCTCCTTGAGTTTTCTTATTAATCATAGGAGTCGTAGTATCATGGCAAACATCAGTAACAATGGCAACATCTGGTTTAATTGTTTCGGTAATCATTTCAGCACCACGCAAACCAATTTCCTCTTGCACAGAATTAGTAACGTACAATCCAAAAGGAAGTTTTACTTTATTTTCATGTAACAAACGCGCAACTTCAGCAATCATAAATCCACCAGCTCTATTATCAATAGCTCTACAAACAAATTTATCTTTATTCAACACATGAAACTCATCAGGATATGTAATAACACAGCCAACATGTACTCCAAGTTCTTCAACTTCTTTCTTATTAGAACAGCCAACGTCAATAAAAATATTATCCAATTTTGGCGGTTCTTCCTTTCCTCTATTTCTTGTATGAATAGCTGGCCAGCCAAACACACCTTTTACAATACCTTTCTTTGTATGAATATTAACCCATTTAGAAGGCGCTATTTGATGATCACTACCTCCATTTCTAATAACATACAATAATCCATTATCAGTAATATAATTTACATACCATGAAATCTCATCAGCATGTCCTTCAATAACTACTTTATATTTTGCTTTAGGATTAATAACACCAACGGCAGTACCATAAGAATCTGTGATAAACTCATCAACATATGGTTTCAAATAATCCATCCAAATCTTTTGCCCATTCCATTCATAACCTGTTGGAGCAGGATTATTTAAATATTTCTCTAAAAAAGCCATTGACTTTTTATTAATAATTTTCTTTTTTGCCATAAATTTTTAATTTAATTAGACGAAAATAATAATATTAAAATAGATTTAATAGTTATACGAGTACGAATTAGTACATTTGGAATAAAAATTGAAAGAATTTCTAGTCAAAGCATGAAAAGAATTAATCTTATACTATTAATATTGATTACCTATGTGGGACAAGCACAAATTATACAGCAAGACACAACAAAGGTAAAGCAGTTTCTCATTGAAGGTGATTCCATTCCACGTTCTTCAATAGAGTTAGATGAGGTAATTGTATTCAATAAATTAAAATTTTCTTCTAAAGAAGAACGTATTCGATATCTAATCCTAAGAAGAAAAACATTAAAAGTATATCCCTATGCAAAGCTCGCTGCGGAGCGATTAGTAAAATTAAATGAAAGGCTAGATAATATTGATTCCAAATCAAAACGGCGAAGATATACCAAACGAGTTCAAAAATTCATTGAAAAAGAACTAACAGCAAAACTAAAGAAGCTTACAAAAACAGAAGGTCAAATACTCGTGAAGCTGATTCATAGACAAACTGGCGAAACTGCATTCAATTTAGTGAAACGTTTACGTAGTGGCTGGAAAGCATTTTGGTACAATACTACTGCAAATCTATTCGATATATCTTTAAAAAGAGAATTCAAACCTCAATCTAATCACGAAGATTTCTTAATAGAAGACATACTACAACGCGCATTCTACAACAATCAATTAAAAAGACAACCATCATTACTACCATTCTCTTATCTAGAATTAACAGATAAATGGAACTCTAAAGTCAAGGAAAAGAAATAGTTGCGAGGGAAAATAAAAATCACTACTTTTATTATCCTTTTTCAGAAACATAGAATAATTATATTTTTTTAGAAAAAACATCTAAGAAATGTTGTTTGTTTCAAAAACGTCTTTATATTTGCAGCCGCTAAAACGATAAGAATTGGCGTTAAAAAAGTTCATTGATTACTGGTTTAAGATTAGATAGAAGTTTTTTGAAAAAAGTTTTAAAAAAGTTTTCTGTGGAATAAAAAAGGTTGTATGTTTGCATCCGCTAAAAACGGGAACGTTTTTATATAAGTTCTGAATAGGAAAACTATTAAAATTTAAGAGGCAAGAAGTTTGCGAGAGAGCTTCAAAAAAAATCTTAAAAAAGTTTTGTTAGAATGAAAAAAGGGTTTTATATTTGCACCCGCTTTCGGAAGGAAGTTTAGGAAATAGAGAATTAGAAGTTCATTGACATATTGATTAGCAGCAATTATTTTAGGAATAAGATAATGATAAAAAACATAAGCAAAGACATCTTTTGAGAAGTAGATAATTTTTCGGAGTTTGATAATATATTAAAGAACAACGATGAAGAGTTTGATCCTGGCTCAGGATGAACGCTAGCGGCAGGCTTAACACATGCAAGTCGAGGGGTAACAGGAGTAGCTTGCTACTTGCTGACGACCGGCGCACGGGTGCGTAACGCGTATGAAACCTACCTAATACAGGGGGATAGCCCAGAGAAATTTGGATTAATACCCCATGGTACTGTGATCTCGCATGGGATTATAGTTAAAGATTTATCGGTATTAGATGGTCATGCGTTCTATTAGTTAGTTGGTAAGGTAACGGCTTACCAAGGCAGCGATAGATAGGGGCCCTGAGAGGGGGATCCCCCACACTGGTACTGAGACACGGACCAGACTCCTACGGGAGGCAGCAGTGAGGAATATTGGACAATGGAGGCAACTCTGATCCAGCCATGCCGCGTGAAGGAAGACTGCCCTATGGGTTGTAAACTTCTTTTATAGAGGAAGAAACGCAGATACGTGTATTTGTTTGACGGTACTCTACGAATAAGGATCGGCTAACTCCGTGCCAGCAGCCGCGGTAATACGGAGGATCCAAGCGTTATCCGGAATCATTGGGTTTAAAGGGTCCGCAGGCGGTTGTTTAAGTCAGAGGTGAAAGTTTGCAGCTCAACTGTAAAATTGCCTTTGATACTGAATGACTTGAGTTATAATGAAGTGGTTAGAATATGTAGTGTAGCGGTGAAATGCATAGATATTACATAGAATACCGATTGCGAAGGCAGATCACTAATTATATACTGACGCTGAGGGACGAAAGCGTGGGGAGCGAACAGGATTAGATACCCTGGTAGTCCACGCCGTAAACGATGGTCACTAGCTGTTTGGACTTCGGTCTGAGTGGCTAAGCGAAAGTGATAAGTGACCCACCTGGGGAGTACGATCGCAAGATTGAAACTCAAAGGAATTGACGGGGGCCCGCACAAGCGGTGGAGCATGTGGTTTAATTCGATGATACGCGAGGAACCTTACCAGGGCTTAAATGTAGAGTGATAGCTTTAGAGATAGAGTTTTCTTCGGACACTTTACAAGGTGCTGCATGGTTGTCGTCAGCTCGTGCCGTGAGGTGTCAGGTTAAGTCCTATAACGAGCGCAACCCCTGTTGTTAG